>NZ_JBFGYP010000024.1:0-33791 GCF_041587335.1 Halobacteriovorax sp. | reverse complement strand
GTTATACCATCATATTGACTGCTCATATTTTTCCTTAAATGATTTCTCTAAAGTTTTAGTAAATCTTTAACTTTTAAAGATCCATTTGTGTACTTTAAAAATGAATTTACCCCAATAAATAGATCATCCTGTCCTTCAGTATGATTAATTAAGTCTTGGTATCCAAAGTCTTCCATTACTATATCTTGATTTTCATCAATAATAATTTCTCTAAGTGCAGGAGAGATACTGTCTAGTTGACCAATGTAGGCGATAGCTAGAACTTCTGCGTAACTAATATTTAAATTAGGGTTTTTAATTAAGTATGAACTTAGAAGTGAGTGAATAGTTTTGTAAACAATAGTGCTATGATGAAGCGCTTTTAATACCATCACTCTATGTCTATCCGAGAACCTTTCAGAAGTTTGTACATTTAGACCAAGGTATAACTTATCACTTGAATGTACTTGCTCACTGTAGAATGAGTCTAGTTGTACATTAGCTTCAATTCTATTATGAAGTTGAGAGTTATCTCTCTTTTCTTTATTGAAGTTATTAGGAAATTCATAACCGATAGAACTTAAGGTTTCATACTTAATCGATACAACAGCTTTTTTATCTAAAAAAAGTTCTTTCGAAGCAAATTTCACAGCAGCTTTTACTGCACTACATGATTGTGCAATATCAAATGATTTTTCTGCCACAATGTATGTTTCGACGATAGTGCCTGCGCACTTCTTTTTAAAAGTCGTCTCAGCTTGTGTGAAAAGAGAGAAGCTTAAGAGAACTAGAAGGCCCGCAGTATAGTGATGAAACTTCATAGTATTTTCCTATGTTAGATGGATAAACATCTGATTCTTATTATTTTATTGAATAGGTTTACACTATTGAACTAGGGCTCGGACAGCACTGTGAAACTCTTACAGGAGCTACTTCTTAAAAATGAGTGAAAAAAGAAATACAAGCCCGTAGAGGATTGGTTGATGGATCATATAGATGGCCAATGAATGTTGCCCCATTTTCTCTAATGGCTTAAAAATTGGGGACTTAAATGGATTGAGCTCATGAAATTTAAAGCTCCAAAGACCAAATCCTAGGAAGATACAGCCAATCCACGGAAATAGTGGAATGTAGTCCATACTTGGGTGAGCTAGAGTGAACCAGGGAATTGTTATTTCAAAAAAGTAGTGAAGCAGAAGCATTATAAGTCCAACAAATGCAGATACTCTTGGAATTCTTATAAATGGAAGTGATACCAATGAAGCTAGTGCTATACAGTGTAGTGTTCCAAAGTAGACCCAATTATGTCTAAACATAAAATATGTGTAGATTGAAATAACTAAAGCACCCAGAGCTATCTTTACCCATCTTGGCCAAAACTTTTTCCAGTTAATGACTTTCCCGTGAACAAGGGGAAGTGAAAGTCCCATTGCTAGTAGAAATAGAAAGACTATGACTCTTGGAAGTTGGAACCAGAAAAAATCTTTATTAAAATTGATATTATTATAGCCAAATACCTTTAAGTCATAAAAAAAATGAAATATGATCATTAGAACAATTGCAAAGCCACGAATTTGATCAATTAAGGGAAACCTTTTTCTCATTAGTAAATTCTACGAGATATTTGTAAATTTTTAAAGTTAATGCCTAAAATAAAGAAGAAAAAATGAAGAAAAGCTTAAAAAGAATTATTTATAGTCTACCGCTCATCTGCGCCATCATCTTAACATCTCTTTTTTACCTCTTAAATAGAACTATTCCTTATGGTGATGGAGTTCTGGAGATGCCTATTCTTACAGATAAAGTTGAAGTGATTAGAGATACTGAAGGGATTCCTCATATAACTGCAAAGAATTCAAATGATGCTTACAAAGTCCTAGGCTACACCATGGCCAGTGAGCGACTTTTTCAAATGGAGATGCTCAGAAGAGTAGGTTCAGGAAGAATTAGTGAATTAGTCGGTAGTAAAGGTATTACTATTGATAAGACCTTTAGAAACTTAGGGCTTAGGCGACATTTTGAGGAAAAAATAAAGAAAGATGGACTCTCTCCAGATATTAAAGAAAAGATGGAGTCATTCTTTGCAGGTGTAAACTATTTTATTGAGAATGAAGACCTTCCAATTGAATTTGTTTTAGGTGGCTTTAAACCAGAGAAGTTTACTGTCTTAGACTCTTATTCTGTTATTGGTTATATGGCCTATTCATTTGCGGCCTTTCTTAGACATGACTTATTAATGGATAAGTTAAAGAGCTCATTAGATGAAGATATGTGGAATGATCTTCAGATTGAGCCCCATAAGAATACCGTGATGACTGCAAGTGTGCATAGAGAACTAAAGAATATCTTTAAAGCCTTTGAGGATGTTAATAATGACTTTGGTGGCTTTGAAGGCTCTAATGCTTGGGCCCTGAGTTCTAAGAAGACAAAGAGTAAGAAAGCAATGCTTGCTTCTGATCCTCATATCGGTTTTTCACTTCCTGGAATTTGGTTTGAAGCGCACTTAAAGGTTGAAGATCCGAGTGGGCCATTTGAAATCTATGGTCACTTTCTTCCGAATATTCCATTTGCTGTTATGGGGCACGACAAACAAAAAGCGTGGGGAATTACTATTTCTTATATGGATGATATGGACTTCTATAAAGAAAAATTCTCAGAATCAGGAAATGAAACTATTTTTGAAGGTAAAGAGATACCTCTTAAAAGGTATTCTGAAGTTATTAAAGTTAGAGGTGGCGAAGATATTCAACTTCCTGTTCACATTAGTCACAATGGTCCAATTCTAGATGGAATTATGGAAGATAAAGGGATTTCTATGAAGTGGACCTACTTCTTAGAGAGTAATAGGCCTATTGAAGGCTTTTACAGAATGGGTCGTTCAACAAACTTGGAAGATTTTAAGAAGGGAGTCTCTTTAGTGGGCTCTCCAGGTTTAAATATTATTTACGCTGATGCCCAAGATAATATTGCAAGATTAAACCTTGGAGCTTATCCAAAAAGAAATGACTTAAGCGATAGTAGAGTTGTATTAGATGGTTCTTCTAAAGACGATGCTTATAATGGTTATTACAAGTTTGAAGAGATGCCTCACAATATAAACCCTGAAAGTGGTTTTGTGGCGTCAGCTAATAATAGACCTATTACTGCTGATGAAAACTTTAGAGGAATGTGGCAGCCAAGAGATCGTTTTATAAATTTATTTTCTAGATTGCTAGCTAAGAATGATTGGTCTCTAGGAGATACAATGCTTCTACAGAATAATGTATTAAATAATGAGAATGAATGGATAAGAGATTTAGTTGTTGCAGATTTAGATATATCTAATTTATCAGAGATTGAAATAAAGGCCTACGAGGAGCTTAAGTCTTGGGACAGACAAACATTTCCAAATAGAGTAGGAGCTTCAATTTATCATCAATTCATGTACCACTTAACAATGAATATATTGGATGAGATGGGAGAAGAGGATAGAAATAAATTTTGTGGTCTATCTGCTAGATGGTACTTCTTAGGCAGAATGCTTAAGAGAGATAGAGCGGCCTGGTGGGATATTAAGGGAACAGATCAGGTTGAAACAAGAAAAGAAGTAATTCTTAAAAGTTTTAAAGATACAGTTACTTTTTTAAATAAAGAGCTAGGAAGTGATATTAATGAGTGGAACTGGGGAAAGCTTCATACAATTGAGTTTAGTCATGCACTTGGTAAGAGTTTTCCATTAAATAAAATTCTGAATCTTGGACCATTTCCTGTGATGGGAGCTTATAATAATATAAATAATTTTAGAAAAGTTGGCTGTAAAGACGGTCATAAAGTGAAGAGTGGCCCAAGCACTAGGAGAATCATTGATTTTTCTAACCCTGAGAAGAGTTATGGGATACTTCCACTTGGAATCTCTGGTCATTACTTAAGTCCATTCTTTAAGAATCAAATGGAGAGATTTCTAACTGGAAAGTATAGGCTTCAAATTATGTCAGACGAATTACTGAAAAAACACTTAAAGACTAGGTTAGAGATTGTCCCTGAGTATAAATAATTAGTGGAGAATTACTCTTTAAGGTAATTTCTCCATCTCCAATATTACTGAGACCAAGACTTGAGAGAGGAAAGAGTTCAGTTTCTTTGTCTAGGGTATATCTAGCTTTACCCTCAATTGTGATTAATGCTTTATCAATAGTGATGACTGAAAATTCTCCGTAGATATTGAGTATATTCTGTCCTTTTGGAAGAATGAGAAAGTTTTTGTCAAATTTTACTATAGAGTCTGTTCTTTTAGAGAAGTTATAGGCCTCTCCAATGTTGATATACTCATGATCTTTTCTTTCTCCTATCATTCCATAAATATAGAGAGTTCTTTTTTTATCTAAAAGCTGGTCTAAAGCGTACGAAAGATCACTCATATCTTTCTTTGTTGGGAGAGTTAGGTCAAGTTTATCGCTGGAGCTATCTCCATCGCCTAGAGAGAATTGCTGTTCTAGGGCCAATTGATGATTGATCCCACCATCAATTACAAGAGTTGGTAGTGAACAGTTGAGTGTAGAGGAGTCAATTGAACAAGGTCCAATGATATTTATTTCTACAGCATTTTGAATAAATCTAGGTAGAGGGTTTGTCTTCATCACTCATTCGTTATAAATATGTGTTAACTATAATTGACTCTAAAATAGGAATATCTAATTGGAAAGGTTTTCAGCTCGCATTCAACAATTTTCTAAATCTACTGATTATGTTGGAAGTAGTGGTAATTCTAGCTTTGAGGTTCGTTTTGGTGACTTAAGAGTGAACTTTAATTTCACTGTTACTAGAGGTGTACTGACCGAGTTACTTTACGAAACAGAGCAAGAGCGTGTTGAAAATGGTATTTACTTCGCCATTTGTAAAATACTTAAAGGCGCAGACCTTCAAAGGATAAAGTCGATCTCTTCTAGGGAAGTTGAGAGCTTTCTTAGAGATCAGAACCATATTCCAGCAATGGGAGAGTCTCCATTTCCTTTTGAAGTAGTGGATACTATTAGAAATCTACTAGTTACATCCATATTTGAATACGAACTTGCAGATGATTTGGATTTTTGGCGAATTGCTAGTGATGCAACTTATGTTGATAAGATTAAGGCCATTTCAGAATTTTTCACTTTAAAAATAAATATGAGTGATTACTTCACACAGGAAAAAGTTGAAATAGAGCTTATTCAGTTAGAGGAGGATACTTTCTTTGTAGAGCTCTCTTCTAGTGTTAATAGTGTGAAGTTGGCTCCTAATTTCCTACCAAAGGAAGCATTATCTGTTATAGAGGGGTTGGTTCGTAGCGTTATTAATAGTGAAAATATAAATTTGGTTGCCGAGTAGCTCCAGAATCGTTAATATTCAATGTATTACATCTTAATTTTTAGTATTTTTGGGAGTGCAATGAAAACATTATTGGCAGTGCTTGCCTTATTCACTTTAGTATCAGCTCAATCTTTTGCAGCAGACGCGGCTAGAGGTCAAACTCTTTATAAAACTTGTATTCAGTGCCATGGAACTAATGGTGAAGGTAATGCAGCTATGAAAGCACCTAGGATTGCCGGACAGTACGATTGGTACATCGTAAGTTCTATTAAGCAATTTAAAGCAGGCGTAGAAAGACAAAACCCAACTATGCTACCATTTATTAAGAAGCTTTCAGATACTGATATTGACGATCTAGCGGCATATATTAGTACATTGAAGTAAAAATAAATCAATTTCGCTATAATAGAGGTTAACGAATAACCTCTATCTTTTTTTAAGCAAAGGATTGCTATGAGTCTCGATTTTGTAAAGGCCAATAATTCAAAAGATATCAAGATGATCTATGATTATAATCTTGATGCATTCTCTGATTCTCCAGGATTTAACTGGAACTTCGATGAAATTAAGAAAGAAGTGAAGGACGGCTGGAATCTCTACGGTGTAGAAGAAAGTGGTGAAATCATCGCTGCGCTTTTCTATAAAATAAAAGAAAATACACTGTATTCTAAAAATACATCAATAAAGCTCTCTCATCAGGGAAGTGGTTTCTCTCATAAGATAAAAGACTTTTTTGAAAAAGAAGCTAAAGAACAAAAGGTAAAACAGATTATTCATTACTGTTCTATCGACAATTTTAGAATGTATTCACTTAATGAGAGTCATGGTTACGTTAAGACTGATAAGCGTCTAGGCGAGAAAGGACAAGTTGTTGAGTGGGTAAAACAAATTAAATAATCTCTAGGCCCTATTCAGGGCCTTTTTTCCCTATGAAAAAAAAGTAATAAAAAGTGAAAAAAACTCAAGTGTTTTTGTATTCTTTCGATTAGACTATTAGATAAGTTAAATTTAGTTTGGATAAATGTCATTTTGTATTCTGGAGGATGTTATGGCAAAGAAGAAAGTAGCAAAAAAAGCGACTAAGAAAGTAGCTAAGAAAGCAACTAAGAAAGCAGCACCTAAAAAAGCAGCTAAGAAAGTAGCTAAAAAAGCAACTAAGAAAAAAGTAGCAAAGAAAGCAACTAAGAAAAAAGTAGCAAAGAAAGCAACTAAGAAAAAAGTTGCTAAGAAAGCAACTAAGAAAAAAGTTGCTAAGAAAGCAACTAAGAAAGTAGCGAAGAAAGCAACTAAGAAAAAAGTAGCGAAGAAAGCAACTAAAAAAGTAGCAAAGAAAGCGACTAAGAAAAAAGTAGCTAAGAAAGCAACTAAGAAAGTAGCAAAGAAAGCAGCTAAAAAAGCAACTAAGAAAGTAGCAAAAAAAGCAGCTAAGAAAGCGACTAAAAAAGTAGCAAAGAAAGCAACTAAGAAAGCAGCTCCTAAAAAAGCGGCTAAGAAAGTAGCTAAGAAAGCAACTAAGAAAGCAGCTCCTAAAAAAGCTAAGACTAAGAGAAAGCCAAATGCAGCATTTATGAAAGCGATGACTCCATCTGCTGAACTTGCGGCCGTTATTGGTGATGCAGCAGTTCCAAGAACTGAAGCAGTTAAGAAAATTTGGGTATATATCAAGAAGCACGATCTTCAAAACCCAAAGAACAAGAGAAACATTCTTGCTGATGAAAAACTAAAAGCAGTTTTCGGAAAGAAAGAAGTTACTATGTTTGAACTTGCTGGAATTCTTGGTAAGCACCTTAGCTAATTAAAATATATATTATAATTAGTAAGGCCTATCTTCGGATAGGCCTTTTTTATTTTAGGCGTCCAGTAGTTCTAGCTGAAATGTCTTCAAAAGAAATTGGGCCAATCGCCCCACTGTGAGTTTCAATTTTCCATCGTCTCGGAGTTCGATTTAAGGCCGTAAATGAGATGTCCACTTTCTCTTTCTCTCTAGAGCAGTGTACCGCTTCTTGTGCATCTAGATTGAGACAAAGTCTTACTAGTCGCTTTTTAGAACTAAAGGGTTCTAAACGCCAAATTCGACGCTCTGGTGAGAACTCTAAATCATCCTTGGATTGATAATATGAGTGAATGACAAATTCTGTCTCTATTTTCTCATCTTCCACAATAGACTCGTTAATCTCTGCCATATTAAACTTAAAATAGCTCTTATGATCACTTGATCTAATCAGCCACCAATTCTCTTCTATAGCTGTATGAAGTCTCTCGTCGACTTCACTTACTTGAAACCAGTCTACTTCATTGATAACTCTCTCTACACCTGGAGGAAGAGAGTAAGGTATATTTCTAAGGTCCATTTCTAGGTCAAAGAAACGTGAACCTCTGTCAGAGAAAGAGACCTCTGCTATCTTTTGGTAATCTACAACTCCACCACTAAAGAATTCAGAGTAAATGAAGAGACTTGCTATCCTTGTTCCCTTATTTCCATACTTACCAGCATTGACTCTGATACTTGTCCCATTGAAGGCCAGGTCCCAGTTTAAGTTATTTTTTGCTTGAGCGTCCGTTAAGTCGTAGACATCTCCAGTTTCTATATTTAAATATCTGTAGATATTGGTCAGAGGGTTGTTAAGACAAGTCTCATAGTTACTATTTGTATAGATATTTCCACAGCCGGCCGCTTTGAATGAATATATCTTCTCGTGATCTCCCTCTTTAGCAACTCTTACAGTGAAGTGTCCAGGGTTAGAGTTTTGGTCATAGTAGTCTAGAATTTGTAATTTATAATAAGATTTATTTGTTCTAAGTGAATAAACTGAGAAAGTAGGCCAGATGATATGGTTATTCTCATCGTATGAGTACCATGGAGTTTCTTCAAATATATCAGAGCTCTTATCTTCAATGTATTGAGAGCGTGCCATTATATAGTCAGTATAGTTCTTTTCTTCAACCTTTTCTGCTAAAGGCTCTACTTTAGCGCATGAGATAATTAGAAGAAATGTGATTATAGATAATACTTTCAATTAAAAATCCTTGAGTTGAATACCTGTGTAGAAATAGCGCCCCAGAGTAGGTCTATCATCATTTAGAGCTACAACTGTATCAATTGTAGGATCTTTTACTGAGTCGAATAGGTTATTAATACCAAAGTAGATATTTATACTTTTACTGTATCTATAGTTAAACTTTGTATCAAAAGATGAATGGCCTTCTGATATCTTTGTATTTTCCTCATTAGTATATTTCTTACCTGTATACCTGAGAGAGTTAATTATACTTAATGACTCACTAGGAGAGAGAGTGTGTTTTAGTTTCCAAGAGTACAGAGGTCTATTTAAGAGTTGAAGGCCTGTTGTTTGGTTAATTGTTTCTGTGTAGGAGTAGTTTAAATTGAACTTATTTAAGTTGTTAGGAGTATAGCTACTTCCAATTTCTACACCTTTTGAATCTACGTTATCGAAGTTCTTATATGAGAATACCTTAGTACTTGTAGAACTCTCTAGTTCTGTTGTTTCTATGAGGTTTGATATCTTGTTATAAAATATATTTCCATGAATGGAGTGCTCTCTATTAAAGTCTAACTTATTTCCAAACTGTATACTTATAGATTTTTCTGGCTCTAAATTATCATTACCCTGAACAATATAGTTTGCTACTGAAGAATGATCCAAAGTGAAGAACCTCTCTTTAATTGATGGAGATCTGTGTCCTGTCCCTAGAGTTAACCAGCTCTTTGATTCAATATTCTCTGATAATTCGTTGAAGTAACTAAAACTTACCTTAGGGGAGAAGTTGTACCCGTAGTTACTGTCATATTGAATTCTTGCTCCGGGTGATATCTCATAGCTATCTTTGAAGTAGTTATCCTGAATATACCCTTGAAGTGACCAAACTTTCTTGTGATCAATGTCACTGTGATCTACTATTATACTTTCAGTTTGTTGCGTTCTTGTCTTTTGATCGACTCGGTCTTCCTTATATAGTAGACCTGCAGTTAGCGCATGATTATCAAAAACTAATCTATCATATATGGATTCAACCCTATATGAATCATAGTTCGTAAGCTTATGAGTCTCTTGGAAAGTTGTTTTAGGATTGTCATTTAGATTTAGGTCATCTCTAATTAGCTCAGCATTTACATACGTCTTAAGAGAGGAGTCTCCACTTTTTAATATATTTTGAAGCTTAATATTGTGAGTAGTTGTTCTCGTTTCGTTGTTAATTTCACCAAATGTACTTGACCCAAATGGCTTTGAAGATGTTGATTTAACATAGTCATTGAAATACATATAGTTTAAAGAAAGCGTATTGTTGCCAAGTTTTTTATCTAGATAGAGAGAGCTATTGAGCTTTGAGTATTTTGGTCCATCTTTAGCATATGTATTCTTATCTAAGTCAAAATCACTTTGGTTTCTAAATGAAGCTGTAAACTTATGTCCATAGCCATTGACTCTATTACTATAGAGTACTTTTGCATTTGCTTGCTTGGCCTCGTTTGACTCTTGGTCCATACCAGAGCTTAGGTCGATGAAGAGTTTTTTCTTATTAAGTGGCTTTTTAGTCACAATATTTATAACTCCGCCAATGGCCTGACTTCCATATAGAGCGGATGCTCCACCTTTAATCACTTCAACTTTTTCAATATTTTCTGTTGAAACCTGAGTCATATCAAAACCAAAAGAAGAGTTCTGTGAAACAGGAGTCCCATCAATCATGACTAGAACACTATTTTCACCAAACCCTTGAATGAGCGCAGTCTTTGCACCACTTCTTCTATCTACTGATATTTCAGAAACACCTGCAATATCAGATATTGATTCAGATAAGTCATTGTAATGAGAGTCCTCTATCTCTTGAGAGCTTAAAACCTCAGTCTTTACAGCAGAATCAATGAGGCCTGATTTTGTATTTAGAGCACCATATATATAAACGGTTTCGTTATCCATTTCTTTGGTTGATGTGGCGCTTTGAGCATGGACATTACTTATGGCCATTAGGGCTAAAACCGTGAAGACTTTTCTTAGGCGTGAATATAAATTTGAACTTTTGTTTGGCATGTGAAACTATTAGCATTGATTAATAGAAACGTAAATTATCATGAAAAAATGATAAGTTTTTAAAGGGATTAATAGATGCATTTATTACTAGCTATTCTCGTTACAT
This sequence comes from Halobacteriovorax sp., assembly GCF_041587335.1. Classification (GTDB taxonomy): domain Bacteria; phylum Bdellovibrionota; class Bacteriovoracia; order Bacteriovoracales; family Bacteriovoracaceae; genus Halobacteriovorax. The sequence continues at coordinate 23,330 of NZ_JBFGYP010000024.1, read as the reverse complement.
TATCTATGAATATGACTTTTGCACAAGACCAAGTCGAAGCGACTCCATTTACTAATATTAAGTTTGGATGGATGCTAGGTAAGGGTGACTATATAGAGGTTCAAAACCCTGATTTCTTTGATGAAGATAAGAGACACTTTCTAATTGAAGTTGAAGGTAAGGGCTATGAAGACATAATCAAAGAGACTAAGGCCATTTATGGTTCAAACTACAAGTGCATGATTGCTGAGCATTTTACTGAGGCGATGAATGCGATAGGTGTGAATGTTACTGATAAGGTTGATTTAAAGCTATATTTATTTAGCTGGGGTCACAAGTTATTTGATATTGAAGACGTTCCTTCTACTGAAGATAATATCTATGAAGTTCAGTATAATTCTACATACTGCGAATAATTTATTTCTTAATTGAGGAATATTGAGTCTTCAGTGGCTGACTAATCCATCTCTTAGACTTTGATGAGCTGTAGAGTTCTTCACAGTGAAGGGTTGGATTTCCTCTTGGGAAGCTTCCTACTCCTTTTAGAAAATTTACACATGTTTTGGCATAGAGGTCTATGTATTCTGGGAAGTTATCTGCAAAGAGCTTTATGACAGCACTTCTTTTTATCGTATCAGTATTAGCAAATACTTCTCCCGGTAAGGGGTCAATACTTTTAAGTATTTTTAGCACACTCATTCTTCTCGAGTAGTTTTCTCCAACTTTCTCTATCAAAGACCAAGCAAGGTTGAAGGTGTCACCTTTTATTGGGTTAGTCAGAATATAGTAAGCAAGAAATGAGTCTTGTTCTACTTGAGAGAGGGACTCCTTGCTAGAAAGTGCTTTAAAGGCAAAGTTTCTCAATGTGAAACTCTTAGAAAAAAGAAGCTCTTTAAGGTCTACTAGAACAGATTGCCAACAAGTTTCTCCTAAGTTGTCATCTATAAATTTCTTTACATACTTTGGGTCTTCAACACTTGATAGGTTCTTTCTTAAGTGGCTTAAGATTGACTTCTTCACAGGTGCTTTTGGACAGTAGAATTCTTGAGAGTTACTCTTAGTAACTTTTTGGTAAAAACTCCAGAACTCTCTATCTGTCGTGAATGTTCTAAGCACATTTACTAGCGACATTGCAAGGTCAGGATTTTGATTACTGGCGTTCCAAAAGTTTAGTAAATCGTTCTTGCAACTAAGTTTATCTTCTCTTTTTTCAAAGCAGTTCTCGAGATAAAATTGAGCAAATCGGTTTCTTTTTATTTGAAAGAATTCATCTTCAAGTAACTCAGGCCAAAGTGCAGCTTTTTCAATGAGTTTAAATGATTTCTTATTGAATATTCTCTTGTTTAAAAGAAAGTCCAGTTGACCTACCGCCATCGTTTGTAACATCTCTTTCCAATGCTTATCTCTTTGAGAGGGACGAATATCATGGGCGTGCAGGAGAAACTCAGTGTAGTTCTTGTTGATTTGAAGTTGTTCTAGGTCTTTGATTGTGTATTTATCCGCACTACTTGCGTAGAGAGAGTAAAAGGAAAATGCAATTACTAGGATAAACTTCTTGGTCATACCTAATTGTAAACAGATGAAGGTATGGAGTCAATTTTAGGCGTTGATTTCGTTTAATAATTTCTCAAGCTCTATTTTTTTATAAGGCTTTTTTAAGTAATAGAAGTTTGGATCTTCTTTAGTAAGTGATTCAATCTCATCAAAGGCCGTACCACTTGTGAGGATACATGGAATATCTTTATCAAACTCTCTCACTTTACTTATAAGGCTTAGTCCAGATAGCTCAGGCATAGTATGATCTGTGATAATCATTTTATAATCTGATTTAGAATTCTCAACAGATTCAAGTGCTAATATTGGATTTGAAAAAAGCTCAACATCATGACCCATATCTTCTACGAAGTCTCCAAGGAGATCAAGTAAACTAGTTTCATCATCTATAAGTAATATTTTATCATTCATTATCAATATCCTCTGTTTAATACTTTAATTGATATATTAGGTTATGGAAATAGGTTTTTTTTTCTGACTACCAGCGTTGCCTCTTTGTTTTTTTTGATAATCAGAGCTAGTCTAGATTATTGAAATACTGTAAAAATAATAGATTAAATTTTTTTAATAATAGGTGATAAATGAACCAGAATAAAATGAATAATTTCAAAGAATATATAGTACCTGATCTTCTTACTTTTTCTCTTTCTGAGTGGAAGGTTATTTTTAACTCTGACTATGAGAAGTCTTTAGTTGTTGATGGAAAGTTAGACTCAGTCGTAACTGAAATTTTAACACCTTTCACTAATCTAAGATTTGGTGACTTTAGACAACAGTTGATTTTAAAGAGCGCTCCTTATTTAGTTGGCTTCTTTTACGATGCAAAAGAAATAAGAATATATTCGCCAATGCTGAGTTACGAGTTCTTTATAATTCCAGAGATAGAAAGAGTTGTAGATTCAAGTACCGTTGAAGAGTTTAAAGCTCACACAGAAATGGCAGCTTCTCTTTCTTCAAGAGACTTTCCTTCAATTCATCAATTAACTACTGTTAAGTACCAATTGCCTGAACTTTTAAATAATAAAGAAATAGATTCAATAGAGGAGAAGTCCTCTGCAATAATTGACGAGCTACTCATTCATTTAAATAAGTATACACCTTCTCTTTTTGAAAGTGTTTCTGACTATGGCCTAGGGCTTACTGCTCAGTTTGCATTATTGAGGATTCACCTTTTAAAATTCTTAGCAATTCTTCCTTCTCTTGATCACGATGAAAAGGGAACAGAAGTTAAGAGAATTCTTCTTGAGGCCCTACGCAGACTACTAAGTGATTCTATGAAAGCAAAAAGACTTTCACTGAAAGGTCAAAATAAGGCTCTACCTAGAAGTTTATTTATTTGGATGAATATTGCATTCTATATCTGTAAGTTCTGTCCTGCTAATCTCCTCGCTCTAGCCGTTAGGTTTAAGGTTCGCTTTATGGCAAAGAGGTTTATTGCCGGAGAAACTATTGAAACTGCTCAAAATGCTTTAAGTACATTATCGAGTACTGGACGAGATGTAACATTAGATCAACTTGGAGAGCTTGTTGTCTCAGAAAAAGAAGCAGATCATTACTGCAATGAAGTTATAAAGCTAATTAAAGGATTTTCACTTCACGTTAAAAAAGGTGAGATGAATGATGCTGGAATTAATAGAGCTCACGTATCGATAAAAGTTTCAGCCCTTTGTTCTGACTTTAAGCCATATGCATTTGACTATACTTATGAGCACGTGTCTCCAAGGTTAAAAAAGATTCTTCTTGCGGCAAAAGAAGAGGACGTATTTATAAATATAGATGCTGAACATTATGATTACAGAGATATAGTTTTCAAAGTTTACAGAAAAGTATTATTAGATACAAAAGAGCTACATGATTACAAGGCTACAGGAATAGTGCTGCAAGCTTATTTAAGAGATGCTTATAAACATCTTCTTGAAATTGTTGATCTATCTAAAGAGCGTGGAATTATAATGCCCATTCGTCTTGTTAAAGGGGCTTACTGGGATGCTGAAACCGTTGAGGCCGATGCCCATTCTTTTGATGCTCCAGAGTTTTTAAATAAAGAAGAGACTGACCTTCTTTTTAGACAGTTAATTATAAAGATGTTTGATCACTATCCACATGTTCAACTATGTCTTGCTTCTCATAACTTTTCTGATCATGCTTTTGCTGAAGCTCTAAGAACTGAAAAGTATCCTGATATACCTGTTATAGAGCATCAGTGCTTACATATGACATATGAAGCCCTATCTACTGCCATGTCTAAGATGAATTGGGTCGTGAGAAACTATGTTCCAATTGGAGCATTGATTGTTGGGATGGCGTACTTGGTCCGAAGAATTATGGAGAACTCATCTCAAGTCGGTGTCCTTACTATTATGCGCTCACATAAGAAAAAGCTTTCGTTAGTAACACCAAAAGACATTCACAAACAAAAGATTGCTGATGGACACTTAGAGAGAGATAAAACACAGACTCACTTACTTGGAGAATTTGCAAATATAACTCCTGTGAGAATCTATTTGGATGAAGAGCGTAAGTGGACAGAGATTGAGCTGGAGAATTTTAAAAGTAAGCTTGGCCATTCATACGAAAATAAGTTTCTAAAAGAAGGTGTAAGACAAGAGATTGTTTCTTCTTCTAATCCAGACCTTAAAGTTGGAGATATTCTTTTTGCTAATGCTGAAGATGCAAATCATGCTGTAAAGGTATGTGACGACAGCTATAATTCTGGAGAGTGGGCCAACGCCGACTGGGTTTATAGAGCTTCAACTTTACTTAGAGCAGCTAATTTAATGTTAGCAAGACGTAATGAACTTGCTGCACTCATTGTTTATGAGGCCGGGAAGTCTATTAATGAAGGACTTGCCGATGTTGATGAAGCAATTGATTTTTTAAATTTCTACGCAAGAGAAGAGTCTAGACTACATTCTTTAAATGATAGAGTAGAGTCTAGGGGAGCTGTTGCTGTAATCTCTCCTTGGAACTTTCCCTTGGCCATCCCTTGTGGAATGGTTGTTAGCTCGCTTGTTGTTGGAAATACAGTAATACTTAAATCTGCAGAACAAACTCCTCTTATCTCTCAGGAGTTAGTAGATATTCTTCATCTTGCTGGAGTTCCTGAGAATGTATTAATTCACCTACCAGGACTTGGTGAAGTTGTTGGAGAGGCCCTTGTTACTAATGAGCGTATTTCAACAATAGTATTCACCGGTTCAAAAGCTGTCGGTACTATGATTGCTAGCAAAGCGCACACTAGAATATATGAAAATAAACTTACAAAGGCATTTTACCCAACGAGAGTCATAACTGAGATGGGTGGGAAGAATGCAATTATCGTTACTGCAAATGCAGAATTAGATGAGACTGTTGCTGGAATTCTTTATTCTTCATTTGGGCATGCAGGACAAAAGTGTTCTGCAGCTTCAAGAATTCTTGTAGACAATAGAGTTAAGGATCGTCTAATTGAGAGATTAGCCGAGGCCTGTATGGATATTGAGGTTGGAGAGGCGTTTAACTTTAAAACTACAATAAACCCAGTTATCTCACTTGAAGACAAGGAAAGATTAATTTCACAAGTTTCTGAGGCCACAAAAGAAGCAAATGAATTTGGTGGTAAAGTTCATGTAAATAGAAGTGCTGAAGATCTACCTGGTTACTGTGTCGGTCCAACTCTAATAGAGCTTCCGTCTTCTAGGGCCCTTAATCCTGATAGTTTTGCGATGAGAGAGCTCTTTGGACCAGTAGTTCATGTTATTGGCTTTAATCATCTAGATCACGCTCTTAAAATCTATAACGGTACTGATTACGCTCTAACTGGTGGTGTATTTAGTCAGTCACAAGATGACATTGATTATTTAACTGCCCATATGGAGTCAGGAAATATATATGTAAATAGAAGTATTACTGGTGCCCGAGTAGCTATTGAGCCATTTGGCGGCTTTAAACTATCTGGAACTGGACCAAATGCTGGTAGTAGATCTTATCTAAGTTATCTTCATAGAAACCCATTAAGAGATTATTCTTCTAACGAAACAAAAATAGAAGATGGAAGTGGATACGAGTTTGATTCATCGAGACCAAGTGGGCTTAGTGGAGATGGACGAGTTCAGAGAATGGATAAAGTTGTTTCTCATGTGATTAGACACTTTGAGCATCTATTTAAAGGTATAAGATCTGAAGAGAAGCAGATTCTAAATACATTTCATAAGTGGTTAAATGTAAATTACGAAAGTTTTTTAAATAGAGAGCATTGGAATAGAAATATACCAGGGCAATTGAGTTTCTGTGACTACACACAAGGTTCTCATAGAGCGATTCTAGTTGCCTATAAAACTCAGCCAGACTTTGAAATTGTATTTGAGTCTATTGTTGCGATTACTTCAGGTTGTGGAATAACTGTAAACTGTAGAAATAATGCTTCATATGATTGGTGGATGGGATTTAGAGACATTCTTGTTGAATACGGAATTTCTAAAGAAAACTTTGATGTCTTCTTTGTAACTGAAGAGCTTTTACAGAAGTCCTTAATGGAGATCGATTTAAATCATATTATAATTGATGGTGAAATTGAAGACGTTGAGCGTGTCGTGAAGTGGAGTTACGCAAACTATAAAGATCATAAGCATATGAGAAATATAATTTCAAAATATGATATGTCCGATATTAATGACTTTAAAAGAATTTGTCGTCAATATGTAAATATTAGATCTTTTGCAGTAAATACAATGAGGCATGGGGCTCCTATGGATGTTGTCCTATGAAGAGTCTTTTAAGTTTTGGCTGTGGAAATATGGCCCAGGCAATTATTGAGGGGATGTATAAAGAAAAGTCTCCTCTAAAGTACGTTCTCTATACGCCTTCAGATACTAAGGCAATAAAGCTTTCTGAAGCAGTTGACGGAGAGCACTTAGGCTCTCTTGATACTATTCCTCGTTGTGATTTTTATATGCTTTCTTGTAAGCCTCAGCAACTAAGTGAGCTCGCCCAGAAGATTAAAGGGAAGTTGAATCCTGACGCAGTTATTATTTCTATATTAGCAGGAACAACTACAGAGGTGATTAAAAAAGAATTATCAGTGAGTAAAGTTCTTCGTGTAATGCCAAATACTCCATCTTTAGTTGGAGCGGGAGTGAACGCTTTTTTCTTTAGTGGTGAAGTGAGTAAAGACGAGAGAGATTTTCTTGTAGAGACGTTTGAAAGATTTTCTAAAGTTTTCTCATTCGAAAAGGAAAGTGAAATTGATGTCATTACAGGCTTTAGTGGATCTGGTCCTGCCTATATCTTTGAGTTCTCTAGAATATTAATTGAAAAAATGATTTCCATGGGAATCGAAAGAGAAGTAGCTACAGAGATGATAAAGTGGACTTTCTATGGATCTAGTAAACTACAATTAGAGAGTTTGGATACAAGTGAAGAGCTAAGAAATAAAGTAACAAGTAAGAAAGGGGTTACTTATGAAGCCCTGGAAGTTTTCAAAAATTCTAATTTTGAAAAAATAGTAGATACTGCTTTAGATGCCGCTTATAATAGGTCTGTAGAATTATCAAAATAAATTAAACGATGGGTTCATTATGAGTGCTTTAACTAAGAATATATTAAATAGAATACCTCCTCAGTACCGTGATACTGCTATGATCCGCATCTTTGGTCTTATGAAAATTCCTTTATTATTTTGGATCAGACCATCAGTTATAGAGATGAGTGATAAGAGATGTGTTGTAAAGATTCCACTTTCTAGACGTACAAAGAACCATTTAAACTCAATGTATTTTGGAGTTCTTGCTGCAGGGGCAGACTGTGCCGGTGGCCTGGCCGCTATGAAACAGATTGAGAACTCTGGAAAGAAAGTTTCTTTGGCCTTTAAGGAGTTTGAAGCTAAGTTTTTCAAAAGAGCAGAGGGAGACACTCATTTTATTTGTGAACAAGGTGAAGAGATTAGCGCTTTTGTAGAAAAAGTAATTGCAAGTGATGAAAGGCACCATATGCCTGTTAAAATTATAGCTAAATGTCCTGATAAGTTAGGAGATGAGATCGTCGCTGAATTCTCATTACTCCTGTCTCTAAAAAGAAAGTAGTGGCCTAGTAGCCGCTACCTTTTTCTCCGTTCATTATTTTTACCCCAGAGCTTGTTCCAAGCCTAGATGCTCCCGCTTCAATCATTTTCTTTGCAGCTTCTATATCTCTAATTCCACCAGAGGCCTTTACAAGAACATTTGACGAAGTAGAATCTTGCATTAGCTTAATATGCTCTAGCGTAGCGCCACTTTCTGAAAATCCAGTTGATGTTTTTACAAACTTTGCTCCAGCTTTCTCACTTAGTTCACAGGCCTTTTGAATTTGTTCATTTGTTAGTAGGCAAGTTTCAAAGATTACTTTTACTAGAGTGTCACCAGAGGCCTGTACTACGGCCCTAATATCTTCTTCAACAAGAGTGAGGTTATTGTCAATAAGAGCTCCAATATTAATTACCATATCGATCTCTGTTGCACCGTCTTTAATTGCAGCAGCAGCCTCGAGGGCCTTTATCTCACTTGTGTTAGCACCAAGTGGGAAACCAATTACTGTGCATACTCCTGTTTCAGTTCCCTTGAGCTCATCTGCAGCAAGCTTAACCCATGTTGGATTTAAGCACACTGTAGCAAATTTATACTGCTTGGCCTCTTGGCAGAGTTCAAGTATTTGCTGCTTCGTAGCATTTGGCTTTAAGAGTGTATGGTCTATATATCTATTTAAATTGTTCACATTTATCTCCTTATTATAAAAGGTACTAGATATTAGAAAAACTTGCAATTGTCTTACTGCAACTACCTTTGTAAGCTTGTGTTTATGAAATCTTTTAAATGGTATTTTCACCCGATATTTATTTTCACTTTCTCTTTAGTGGCCCTAATCACATCACTTTTTGTCTATATAAGGTCCTACTTACAAGTCAGTGATAGTATAAGAGTTTTTGTTGAGAAAAATAAGGTAGATGCTTCTCAGTTTTTACAAACAGATACATGGATTACAATTCTTATTATCTCTATTCTTGTCGCTATTATTTTAGCTGGAACAATTATTATCTTTGTTTACTATCAAAAAATTATTCAACTCTATAGGATGCAGCAAAACTTTATCAATGGGTTCACGCATGAGTTAAAAACTCCAATTGCCTCCATTAGACTTTTCTTAGATACATTCAAAAAGCATGAACTCTCTAGAGAAGATCAGTTAAAGTATATCGATTATATGATTAGAGATGCTGAGCGACTATCTGCCAATGTTGGACAAATTTTAAACCTTGGACGAATAGAGGATAGAAGTTTTAACCTTAATAATTCTAGAGTTGAGGCCTATGACTTAACAAATGACTTTCTTGAAAAGAATCCACATTTGTTTGAGAGTACAGTGATCACCATCAAGAAGATTGATCACGTCGATTACTATTGCACTATTGATATTGCGTTAATGGAGATGGTGATAATGAATATTATGACAAATGCTATTCGTTATAATGACTCTAATAGGCCATCAATAAGAATTGAATTTCGCTCTCTAGGAAAAAAGATGACAATCAGCTTTATAGATAATGGAATGGGAATAAAAAAGAGCGAACTTAGGAATATATTTAAAAAATTCTACCAAATAGGAAAGACTTCAAAGGGGTCAGGACTTGGTCTTTATCTCTCTAGTCAAATTTTGAAACTACAAAAAGGAAGTATTAGTGTTGAGAGTCAGGGAGCCGGTTTAGGTTCGACTTTTATAATCACTCTTCCAAGAGAGTTAGAATGAAAAAGAAAATACTAATAGTTGAGGATGAAAAACATATTGCAGAGGGGCTCAAGCTCAATCTAACCCTACAGGGTTACGATGTGAAGCACGCTGAAAATGGAATTGTGGGTCTACAGCGTTGGAGAGAGTGGGGACCTGATCTTATTCTTTTAGATATTATGATGCCAGGCCTTGATGGAATAAGTGTTCTTGAAGAAATTAGAAAAGATGATCAACGCTTACCAATATTAATCCTCTCAGCTAAAGATGCCACAAGAGATAAAGTCAAAGCTCTTAGTAAAGGTGTAGACGATTATCTAGCGAAGCCATTTGACTTAGATGAACTTCTATTAAGAGTTGATAGACTACTTATACGATCCAACTGGAGCGATGCGGAAGTGAGTTCAAGCCAGGAGGTGGAAACATTTGAAGGAGATTCATATTCTTTTTCAACTACTGAAATCAACTTTGTAAAACTTCAAGCAACTACAAATGGTAAAATCATTCAGCTCACAGAACAGGAAGTTAAACTGCTTCAAGTATTCATCTCTAATAAGGGGGTTCCACTCTCTAGAAAAGAACTGCTAGAAAGTGCTTGGGGCTACGACGGAGAAACTTCAACGCGTACAGTGGACAATTTCATTGTCAGATTCAGAAAATACTTTGAAGAAGACCCAAAGAATCCTGTTATATTTAAGTCACTTAGGTCGGTTGGATACATATTTGAGCCCTAGTCATTTTATTTGTGCAAAGCGACTTTTTTAGTGATTGCACGAGTGAAATTGGCCTAGTAAACTTGTGCGCCAATTACATTAAAATTAATTAATCAAAGGAATAAATATGAATTTACTACAAGGAAAAAAGGCCCTTATCTTAGGTGTTGCAAATGAGAGATCTATTGCATGGGGAATCGCAAGAGCATTAAAAGCTCAAGGTGCTGACATTGGTATGACTTACCTAAATGATGCTCTTAAAAAGAGAGTAGAGCCTCTTTCTGAAGAAATTGGATCTGACTTTTTAACTGAGCTTGATGTAACAAATGATGATCACTACGAGCAGTTAAGAAAGACTGTAGAAGAGAAGTGGGGGAAATTTGATATTCTTATCCACTCATTAGCATTTGCTGATAAAGAAGATCTTAAAAAGAGATTCTCGGATACTTCTAGAGAAGGTTTTAAAATGGCCTGTGATATTTCTGCATTCTCACTGATTGGTCTTTGTAATAGCCTAAGACCTGTTATGAACGAAGGCGCCTCAGTAGTAGCTCTAACATATCATGGATCTGTTAAGGTTCTTAACGGTTACAATGTAATGGGTGTAGCTAAAGCTGCTTTAGAATCAAGTGTTAGATATCTTGCTGATGATTTAGGACCTGAAGGAATTAGAGTTAACTCTATCTCTGCTGGACCAATTAGAACTCTTGCGGCAAGTGGTGTTCCTGGACTAAAAGGCTTCTTAAAGGACGTTGAAGAAAAAGCTCCTATGAGAAGAAATGTTACAACAGAAGATGTTGGTGGTGCAGCAGTATTCTTGTCTAGTTCACTCGGGAATGGAGTAACTGGTGAAATCCTCTATGTTGATAGTGGATTAAACATTATGGGTGCATAGAAATAATCACTATTCTCGGCCATTTCTTTGGCCGAGTATCTAAAGTTTTCCTATATAATTTCCGATAGTTAAGCATGGCAAAAGCAAAATCTCTTGGCAACTTCTCACAAGTCGCGGAGAAAAAAAGTTATGACTTAACAAAGGCGCTACTACTTAGGTTAGTGCAGGGGCTTATTCTATTTAAAAAAAGAAAGGGAGAGGTCATTGCTGGAGCTTCAACTTTCTTTACACTCCTTAGTTTTGCCCCCTTATTACTGCTTTTTATAAATATCATAGGGCTCATCATTTCTGATAATGCCCAGGCCAGAGACTACGTCATGAATGTAGTTCTGCAGTCATTTCCTAAAGTAGACTCTTGGATTTATACAGGGATTGAAAATGTCGTAAATTCACAACTACACGATAGTGGGATAGGTTTCTTAGAGGTTGCCTTTCTTGTGTTTGCCTCAATGGGAATATCAACTTCAATAGTTTTTGGAATAAACATTCTTTCTAAAGTAGATCCTGACGGAGGCCTTCTTGGAGATGATCTAAAGTCATTCTTCATAGGTATAGGAATCACAATTTATATAGTACTGCTCGTCTGTGTAGGTCAGAAGGGACCTGTTCAAGAGTTTTTCCATACCTTTAGTTGGGGGAGTTCATTTGTGACTCTCTTTGATAATAGTCTAGTTAGTTCTCTACTATCGTTTCTATTTTTTAGTTTATTCTATAAGTTTTGTCCTACTATAAAGGTCTCTTCCAGAGACGCCTTCCATGGGGGCGCCACATTTGTACTTTGCTTTCTTTTAGGTCGTAGCTCGTACTGGATATATGTAAAATATTTCAAAGAGGACTTAGTTTCAGATTATGGCGAATTCACCAATTTCATGATTGCACTTATATGGATTTACTTTCTTATGTGCTGTTTCTACTTCGGAGCAAGTGTTGCTTATTCAAGTAAAGAAAAAATAATACCACCAAAAATTAAATCAAAATTTAAAAAGAAGTTTAAAAAGAAAAGGTCGTAATGGAAATTGTATCAAAGTCATTTTTTACATACTTAGATCTCACTATGGATCATTTTAAAATATCTTTAGAAGTGAGAGAGAAATTTCTAGTGTGGAGTGCTGAGTTTTTTGAAATTACTGATGATCATAGAAAGAAGTGGTCTAAGGTAGGTAAGGGGATTGACTACTATACTTTCAAACATTGGATCTCAAAAGATAATAGGTTTGAATCTTCAACTACAATTCTTCCATACAAGAGTTTTAAAATAGACTCTCACTATCATTCACTTGAAAGTGTTTTTGATAAAATGTGTGAAAATAGCTATGAAGAAAAGCTCCAATTTTATCAAGCGCTATCTCTATTGGCCTTAGTGGATAGAAAGTACTTAACTTATAGAGTGGAATTTTTAAATTGGACAGCTTTGTCTCTCGATTTAGAGGATGATGATTGTACAATTATTAGAGAGCATGTAGTTGAAGAGTTTAATCTGTCTTTTGATATTGAAAACTTAAAACAAAATGAGAAAGAAGATATATTTCTAAGTGGCGTTAAGATGGCCTATCTATCTGGTGATATTATTGATCACAATGAAGAAAAACTCTTGAATAACCTTTTAGAAAAAATTGGTGGAGAGTTTAGTCATCTTGAAGATAAGTACTATATGAACTATTTCACTTCATCATTTTCTAAAAATGAACATCACTCAAGACTTGCCATTCATAAAATTGGAGCTGTTCTACTAAGTATAATTGGTTGTGATGACTCTATTGATAAAAGAGAAGGCTCGTGGTTTAAAGAGAATTTAAGTGGGTTAGATAACGCTCTTCTCTCAGAGTTACTCTCTAGTAGTATTGTTAATATTATTGATGGCATGACAAATGAAGATAAGCTTCTTTGTTATATACTAGGTCTAGAGGTTTCTTTATTAGATGAGGTCATTCATAAGAATGAAGCATATTGGTTAAATTATATTTTTGATTCACTAGACAAGAATTTTAAAATGGAGAGAGATCTCTCTCTTGTTTTTATAGAGTCTGTAGGAAGAAACCATAAGTATATATTTAAGAATTTAGGATTTTTCACTCGTGTCTCAAGCTTCTTCTCTTCTAGTATAGAAAAGCATTGGGCAAGTTGGGAGTATCTCTGTGGCATTCTAAACACAAATACAGATAATAATAAATTTTCAAATATATTTCTTAAAGATAAGTACTCGCTAGTTGATAATGAGCAAACTCAAGAACTCATCTATTTATCTTATGCTCTAACATGTGAGTTAAGTTCAAGTAATCTTCTTAGAGGATTAAGTAAGAGAATCTCGCAAAATATATCGAAAGATATAGATGCACGATATGGTGAAATGCTCTTGTGTGAGATATTAAAAATATCTTTTCTAGATCATGAGATCGATTCTCTAGAAGATGATTATCTGCGTGAGCTACAATACCGCTTTAATATCACTGAGAAAGACCTTCATCGTGTTGTTTTCATTACAGCATTTCTTATAGGAAGAAAAATTGAGCTCTCTCCTAGAGTTAACTATAGTTATTTATGATTTTTGACTTTTAGTTAGCTATTTGCTCTCATATAACTACTAACTAACTAGGAGTTTATATGAAGCGTTTATTAATGTTATCTCTAATTTGTTTTGGCCTATCACTGACTATTAGTGCAAATGAAGAATTAGAAACTAGTTCTTATGTGAGCTACTGCACTAACTTTGCTACTTCTGGACAACCAGTAAGCTATTCTTTTTCAAGCTGTATAAATAGAAACTTTAACTCACTAGGTAGAGAGTTTGATTCGCCAGTTTACACTTCTTACTGTAGCAATATTGGTCGTTCTGTAAGCTTTTCATTCGTAAGTTGTATTAACAATAACTTTAGAACTCTTGCTAGAGCACTTGATAGAGCGATCTATCTTCCAAATTGTGCTAGCTACGATAGCAATAGACTATCTCCAAGTTTTGTTTCTTGTGCAAACAGCAACTTCAGAAGAATTCAATACGAATTAGACCTTTAAAACACTGCATATAGGTGGGGGAGAGTTAAATATCTCCCTCAACTAGCACCCTCTTCTTTATAGAGTTCTCTACCTTTGAAAATGTCTTTTCTTTTGTATTAATGAAATCTTCGAGCACTTTCTTATCTTTTACTATGTAGCGCAAGCAAGCGAAGTATTGATCAACAACCTTTGTTATAGAGCACTTTACATCAATAAAACCAGGCAGTTGTCTAGTTTCCAATGTATAGGTGTTTAGCCATAGTTTATAAGCGTCCCTGTCTATATCTGTAATGTCTAATGTGACTTCATACTCAATCATGAAGACCTCCTGTATAAGAATTATAGCTGTAAATCGATTCTTAGATCTACAGAGATGTAAAATGTACTAACTTTTCAATTATTTCTTATTTATTTACCTTTGGATTGATATTGTGCGGCATCAAAAAAAGGGGAAAATCATGAAAAATCTAAAAATCGCACTATTTTTATCACTTATCTCGTTTTCTGCACTTGGTATTGAATGTACTGGTGAGAGTAGAGAAACAAATGGGCGTGAAGTTACTGTAATTAAGGAATCTCTAGTAGATCAAGGTTATGACTATGTGACAAAGTTAGAGTTAGATATAAAGAGCTACTACTTTTCTGCACAGGTAGATGGTGATGATGTTCTTGCTATTATTTCTCTTGGTCCTGATTACACAAGTGGAAATCTTTCAAAAAGTAGCTTTAATAGCGAAGGAAGACTTAAGTTATCTTATGTGACTCCAACAACAACTCTTATCTTAGAGTGTACTAAGTAGGTAGAGAATGAAGCTTATTAGTAAAATAATGATTCTTAGAATTTCTGCGACATTAGTATTTATGTCAACGAGTCATGCAGGTTATAATCCAACTATAGAGTTACCTATGGGGGAGGAGCTTGTTTCAAATCTCTGCTTTGATAGTGGTTATGTAAGAAAGAAGAATTTTACTAATAAGAATAACGTAAGAAGTATTCTCTCAAAGACAATTCTTAAGTTTGTTGACGGTAGTGAATATGTAAAGAATGACTTCATTGCGGCCGAGTACCCGTTCTATAATCCAAAGACAAAAAAGTTTGAAAAAGAAAATCTAGAGGAGTGTTCATTACAACTCATAGTAGAATCTTTTAATGTTGAAGAGGTTCATCGTAGTGCTTCTAGTTCAGAGACAGTGTTTTATGGAAATTTGAAAAATTACGGCGTAAACGATACTGCAATGGAGCAGTGGAAGAAATGGGGCTCTTTAAATAGATTCTTAAACTATTCTGCGCAAAAAGATAGAGTCACGCTCGTATCTGACTTTTCTAAACTCTCTGAGCAGTCTCAGTTAAATGACTTTGTCGCTTGGAGAGACCTTTCAGGTAAAGTTCTTGGTGGAGAGCAAAGTGGTGGCGGTGGAGCTGGGAAGATTCGTGTAAACATGAATATGGCAGCAAAAGATCTTAACAGGTATAGACCAAATCAAAATGCTCTAGAGAGGCTCTTTGGTATCAATTCATTCATTGAGGGAATTGTTTACGATAATAAAAAAGTATCTAGATCTAAAATCTATGTGACGGTGCCTAAAAAGTAATGGAAGAGATAAGAGAATTATCCCATATTCTTAATTCATATTTAGAGCAAAGAGAACATCTTAGCCTTAACTCTCTTGCTAAAAATATGAATATTGCCGAAACAACTCTTAGAAGAATAAAAAATAGTGAACTCAAGCGTTTACCTAAGAATGAAACTATTTTAAAGGTTCTATCTTATATATATAAGTCTAGTGATCTCTATGAACTTCGCTCAAATTTAAGTCCTACAGGCCTAGGTACATATCTCACTGAAGAGTTTCTTCTCTCTGATTCAAATCAAAAACATAGTGTTCAAGTCATAGATGATTCAGTGTCTGATCAAATCTCATATCTTGTATTTAAGCTCGCCTCTAATAGTTGTGGCACTACTAAAGATGAAGTGAAGAGAATGTTTGGAGAGTTAGGAGTTAAGTCTCTTGAAGCTTTGAAGTTAGATGGACTTGTGAGCGTTAATGATGGCACTATTACTTCGAAAATTAGTACATTTAAAGTTTCTAATAAGTACTTTGTCAGAAATTTTAAGGCGGTTAGTGATTTTATTAAAGTAGATTCTCCTGGGGATAATCCTAACTTATTCTATAATCTATCTGAGTCTGTGAATTTAGAGGCCTTTAGAAAAATACATAAAGCTCAAAAAAATGCCTTAAAAGAAATTACGTCTATTATGAATAAAGATGAAAGTAGAGGAGATATTCCTCTCTTTGTTTTAAGTGCCGTCGATACTCTTAAATAATTTCCAAGACCACAAAAAAGGGCCGCATATTTACGGCCCTAAAACACACTAACTCAATAGAACAACTTATTATTTACAAGCAGGAATAGTATGAGTATATGACTCAAGAACTTCATCAATTACTCTTGAATCTCTATTCATTCCACCTCTAGTGTTCCATCTAACTTTTTGTACTGTGTAAGAAAGAGGTCTAACTTCTGAACCGTGTCCAATTCTAGTACATCCATATTCTCCATCTTCTCTACCATACTCAGCACACCATGCTGTTGGCTTAGACTCTGCAGCAAATAAATGTAGGCTTCCAGTTCTTAAGCAACCATTGTTTGCGTCTCTGTATTCATTTGCGTTTCTAAATCTTCTAGAATATTTTACGCACTTGTTTGTAGCTTTATTAATTGTCTTGAAGCTTCCATCTTCTAATTGGCAGATATTTGTAACTTTAACACTTTCAAATTCAAAACCATTCTTCATAAGCATAGTTGGAACATTCATTCCTACGTAAGTATGTGCAAATGATGAAAACGAAAGCATTGTAAGGATAATCATAGATAGTTTTTTCATTTTAAATCTCCTCGATTTATTGGTTAATTAATATTGTCTTTGTTAAAAACGTTTTAGATTTATGAAGATCAACTTTCAATCGAAAAGTCTCATTGATAGTTTATAGTTCGTCGCTTAGAATTTATGGCGAATTATAATTTTGATATTTCTAATATTTAATTAATAGTATGTTCGCCACTTAATTTTTACGGCGAATAGCTAAATATAGATTTTAAAAATTATATTTGGATTTACTTAATAGTAGGTGTTAATTTTTTTAAAAAAAGTGCAGGTTATATTGATTCAATCGTTTGGCAAATTGTTTTGTTGAAGTGCTTTCCAAAAGCAGTGGTAGTGTACGAGTCTGAATCCTCAACTAGGATATCGTAGTTTTTAAATATTTTAATATTTTTTGAAAGTTTCTCGATCTGATTCTCTTCAAAGCAAGTGTTGAGTGTTTCCTTTCTTAATCGTCCCTCACAATTTATTTGAGCAAATAATATCTCGAGAGTTTTTTCTCGATTGGATTTTTTATGAGTCTTTATTGCAGCATTTGGAAATGCTATGTACTTTTCTAGTATTTTATCGTTTTGGTATAGGTAGTCTCTTGTATTAGATATACCTGAAGTTCCTAGTGCAATGAGAGAAGTTTTCTTTGCTCTAGTATAGCCTGTGATATCTCTATTGTACTTAATCCCTTTATTACTATAGTGACCCATTCCAAGAAGGTTGTACCCAGCATCTTTAAGCATTTCATCTGATTGGATATAGAGATCATACATCTCATAAGTTCCAAGGGGTTTGTAGAGGCCTAGTGCATTTTGAAGGTCCATTTGCCATGGAACTTTTGCTAAAGGGTAGTTTGCAATTCTATCAGGTGACAATGAAACAATATCTTCAATAGTCTCTTTAAAAGTCTCTTCTGTCTGAAAAGGGAGGCCGTAGATAATATCTAAATTGATCTCATCGAAACCTAGATCTCTGGAATGATTGACTAGGTCTTTTACCTGTTCAAATGACTGATCTCTATTAACATTTAAGAGAGTGTCCTTATGTGTATCTTGTACACCAATGCTTATAGAGTTAAACCCAACACTTCTTAAGTACTCTAGCTTCTTAGATTGCTCTATTCTTGGATCTGTTTCTAGAGTTCCAATAAAGTCAGGTGATACTTCTGTTCCATCAAAAATTGAGCCTAGAAGATGCTTTATGTCTTCCAGTTCAAGATAGGTCGGTGTGCCACCGCCAAGGTAGATAGAAGATAAGCTAATTTTTGGATTTTTTAACTTGTAGGTATTCCACTCTTCAATAATCTTATTTATATAAGAGCGGAATTGATTCTTTGCTTTTGTTATCTTTATATTACATCCACAGAAAGTACATAGAGATGGACAATAGGGGATATGAATATAGAGATTAATTTCTTCCAGATCTAGCCCGTCGATAATGAATTCTTTATCAAGGTCTCCACTCCAGTCAGGAAGAGACGGATAGTAGCTATAACGTCTTCCTTTGGAGTGGAAATTAATAAGTAGATCTTTTAGATGTTTATTCATTAATAAATAAAATTCTCGTGGATGTAGCTTACTGCATCTCTTACATTATTTTCAGGAGTGTGTTGAAGAACTCCGTGACCTAATCCACAGATCCATTTTTCAAATGGAACGTTTTGATCTTGTAGTCCTTGCCACATTCTCTTTAGGTTAGTTTCTACATGCTCCCATGGAAGGTGTAACCAACTTGGGTCAAAGTTTCCTTGAATATAGTAGTCTTTTCCAAACTCATTAAGAGCTGAACCTAGGTTCATTCTCCAGTCAATTCCAAGTACATCGATATTGTCGTCTTGAATCTCTCTTAGGTATTCCATATGAGTTAGCTTAGAATAATAGATAACTTTCTTTTCTGGGTATCTTGCCTTGAAGGCCTTTGTTACCGCTCTAAGAGCTGGAATGATGTAAGTTTTAAAGTCTTCAATATGAAGTTCACCAACAGCAGTATCAAAGAGACACATAGCATCTGCTCCACCTTCTGCTTGTACACACATATTTTCTACTAACTCTGGCATTAGTTTTTCAAGGAACCCTTGGAAACGTCCGTCATATAGACCTAGCTTTGAGCTTGTTAGGCTTCCCGCATGGCTTCCCTCTGTGGCGTATGAGTAAAGAGTAAAAGGAGCTCCAACAAAACCAAGTAGTGTCTTCTCTTTAGCAAGAGAGTTTCTCAGTAGAGTACAGGCCTCTTTTTGAAAGTTATAGTACTCAGTTGCAGGTGCCTTTACTTTTAGCTTGTCTAGGTCTGCTAGAGTTTCAATTTTCTTATCAAGAATTGGACCTGGGTTATAAACTAGGCCCATATTTAATTGCTCAAGTGGAAATAATAGATCTGAGAATAAAATCGCAGCATCAAAGTTGAAGTCATCAATTGGACCATGAGTAATCTCATTTGCTAGAGCAGGAGTCTTACACATTGTCATAAAATCAGAATCTTTCTTAATGTTTTGATAGTGTGAGTGATATCTTCCGGCCTGTCTCATAAACCATACAGGTACTCCAGTTTTTCCATTTACTTGTGTTCTGTCGTTAAATAATCCCATTCTTTCCTCTTATTTTTCTGTGGCCTTAACATTAAAAATTAATTTATAGCCTATTCCTCTTATACTTTTTATTTCAATTGCATTTTCTTTTGATGTCTCACACCATTTTCTTAAAGATACGATGTAGTTATCTACAGTCCTATTTGAAGGAAATTTATCTTCTCCCCAGACTGTTTCTATTATTTCTTCTCTTGTTGTCGCTTGAGATTCATTTCTTACAAGTAGCTCTAAGATAGAACATTCTTTTTGAGAGATAGGCTGTACTTCTCCAGCTCCATTTTCTACTTCAAATTTTTTAAACCAAATCTTTAAATCTCCCACTTGTAACTCATTAGGGGAGGTCTTTGTTATATTTTGATGTTCTAGTATTCTATTAAGCCTAAGGACTAATTCTTTAAGTGCAAATGGTTTTGTTATATAGTCTTCTGCACCTATTTCTAGGCCCTCGACTCTTGTCTCTGGATCATTTTGAGCAGAGAGAAAGAGTAGGACAAAGTCCTTTCTTATTTTTCTAAACTCTTTAGCAAGATCAAGACCGTTGCCATCTGGAAGTCCAATATCCATAAGTATTATGTCAGGAGTTCCCTCTGTGAAAGATATTCTTGCAGTCTCAGCACTTGTTGCCAGTCTACAGTCATGACCAAGGTCACTTAGGTACTCTTGCAGTGTAATACCTAGGTTCTTTTCATCTTCAACAATTAATATCTTACCTTGAATCATTTAATTACCTTATTGAATGTAAGTGTGGTTTCTAAGGAATTCACTCCTCCAAAAGATATCTTTCCATTCATTAGACCCATAAACTTCATAATTAGGTAGAGTCCAATACCGCTGCCTTTTTTACTATTGTGCTTATAGAAAATAGTACCAAGCTTTGATCTATCACCAGTGAAAGTTCCCTGGTCTTTATATTCTAGACTTATTTGTTTTAGGTCTTTGATTTCATCAATTGTTATTTGAACAATTTCTGAACTCGTATGGTTCTTAGTGTTTTCAAATAGGTTCTTGAGTGAGAGTTCTACTGCGAGCTCATCTCCAAGTACTTCATAAGAGTTTCCGTGTACCACTTTTACTTCATAGGTATTTTTGTAGTTATTGGAGATCTTATTTACAAGTGTTAGCAGATCAATTGGTTTTAGGTTTAATGTTCCACCTCTTTCTAGTCTAGAGAGTTGTAGAATTTTATCCATCTGAGTTTCAAGATTAGCTGTATCTTCAATTAGTCTGCTGGTTAGTTTAACTAGTCTTTCTGAATTTAATGTCTCCGCCACATCTGTAATCACTTCTGATTGAAGTCTAATGCTTGCTAGGGGAGTTTTAAGCTCGTGAGTAAGGCTCGCAAAGAATGACTGAAGTGCTTTTGTTTTTCTGTGATCTTTGAAAAATACGATCAGAAAACTTATTGTTAAAAATAGTATGAGAATAATAAAAGTAGAAGCTTCCCATTTCAGCATTCTAATAATATTAGATCCAAAGCCTATATCAGGGATTGATTGAGTGATCACTTCTAGCTTGTCTCCAAATACATAGAGAAGATAGGTCCACCAAATTGCGAGCGCAAGGGTAGTCCCAACTAGAAGTGTCGTTAATATGATTAGGCTTCTATTTTTTTTCAATTACTTCCAAAGCCTCGTTTCTAATTCTTTTATTACTTCATCATTATGAGCAAGACTTACAAATCCTACTTCATATGCATTTGGAGAGAGGTAAATTCCCTTGTTTAGAAGTGTTTCAAATAGAGGGTTAAACTTCTCTGTAATATCTGTAGGGATTTTATCCATACAGTTTATTCCTTCTTCAGAAACTATCCAAAATAATGAGCTATGTCCTGTTAGAGAGTAGTGAGCAAACTCACCATCATTGTATTCTTTTAACCACTTCGTAAATACAGAGATAATTTTTTGAGCATTAGCATTTAACTCTGCATAGGCCTCAGTTGTCATCTTCTTAAGAGTTTCAAGTCCACCAACCATTGCTAGTGGGTTAGCACTTAGAGTTCCGGCCTGATAAACACTTCCTACTGGAGCAAGGTTATCCATTATTTCTTTCTTAGCAGCAATGGCACCAACAGGTAGTCCACCACCGATGATCTTACCGTAAGTTACGATGTCTGGAGTTATCCCTGTTAATTCGGTCATTCCACCAAAAGCTACTCTAAATCCTGAGATAACTTCATCAAATATAAGTAGGGCATCATTTTTCTTTGTGATTTCTCTTAAGTACTCAAGGAAGCTCTGGTCTTGAATTAAAAGACCGTTATTTGCTGGAAGTGGCTCTATGATAATACCAGCAATTTGTCCTGGATGATCTTTAAAGCATTGCTCAATACCTTCTCTGTCTCCAAGCTCTAGTACTAAAGTGTCGTCAGAAACACCTGAAGGTACACCGGCACTTGAGGCCTCACTAGTTCCAGCAAGTCCTGAACCTGCTTTAATTAACATACTGTCAGTATGTCCGTGGTAACAACCATTGAATTTTATAATTTTATTCTTCTTTGTCGCGCCTCTAGCAAGTCTAAGTGCTGTCATAACAGCTTCAGTTCCAGAGTTAACAAAACGAATTTGATCAACAAAGTTTAATCTAGAAAGTAGGTATTCAGCTAGATCTAGTGAGTACGGCTCACATGTTCCATAACTCCATCCTCTAGATAGAGCAGAGACTAGGCTCTTTTCAACATCTGAGTCTTTGTGTCCAAGAACTAGAGGACCAAAGCTCATGCAGAAATCTATATAATCGTTTCCATCAATATCTTCTATCATTGCCCCATGAGATTTCTTTATAAATCTTGGAGTTGTATGAAGTCCTTTAAAACTTCTAACAGGTGAGTGGACTCCACCTGGTACTAATTTCTTTGATTTTTCAAATAATTCATTCTGAGTCGTCATTCTTATCCCCTAAGCCAGTTTTTAAAGTCTTCAATACCAATAAAGACCTTGGCCTTAATATTTTCTTTTTCAAACTTATTTTTCGTTTTTCCAAGTCCTGTACAGTGGAACTTGTCTTTTATCTCTGGAACAGCTTTTACAAATTCAAGGTATTGATTAAAGCTTGTCCAAAAGAATACTTCAGTGCTCTTTAGCTTAGCGATGTATTCCGAAGACATCTCGTTAAGAACTCTGTCGTAGCACCCAACAACTTCTCCATGAGCGGATGTTGAATCTCTATGTGTAAGTACTTTTAGTGGTGATTTCTTATTCATAACTTGAATACACTTAGAGTTTCTAAGGATCTCTAACTCTTCATGTCCTAGGGAGTCACTTGTACCATTTACCCAGAAACCTCTTTTTGCAAGTTGCTTCATGGTCTTTGTTCCAGCTGCCCAAAGGTTCTCTACTTTATCTTTAGACTCTTCTAGTTGTTCAATACAGTAGTTACTAGTTACAAAGAAGTCTGAGTTTTCTTTGATTGAAATAGGTGTCGTCGATTTCTTAACTATATACTCATCATATAAGTATTGATCATTTTCAGCTTTTGAAGAGGGAAGACCGATAAATGCGCTTTCTTTATTTCCTGAGAATGTCTCTGATACTGACTCTAAATGAATCTCGTTAACTTCAACTTCTCCAGACACTCCGCGGTGAGTATGAAGGTATTCATTTCCAGACTTTCTAACATTTATTCCTACTGCTAGGTGACAACCACCTCCGTAGCTTGCAAAGGCTGATCTCTCTCTGCTTACTTCACTTACAGTATCTTTATCTTCAATTAATTTTAATTTTTTTAAGAGTTCAGTGTTTTCTTCATTACACTCAATTGCTAGTGCACCTTGAGAAGCAGCAGAAGGCAGTTCACTCTGTGGAAGAATCATATAATTTAAGTCTTTTAAAAGAACTTCTAACTCTTTTAATGACTTCTCACTATGGGCAAGTCTTTCTATTCCTGGTAGTGCTAGTACAATAGCGTCGTAGTCTCCACTTACTAATTTACCGATCCTAGTGTTTACATTTCCACGCAACATCTTAGTCTCTACTTTGATATTATCAGTAGGTAGGAAGTCCTTTAGT
>NZ_JBFGYP010000023.1:0-34039 GCF_041587335.1 Halobacteriovorax sp. | reverse complement strand
TTGTCTAATCTTAGGATCAGTATCAATGAGTTCCTGGATTTTAGGCTCCATCTCAATGGCCTTCTCAAGGTTTATTCCAAGTTCATCAGGAATAAGCTTTGAGAGCATATTGGCTTCAGCAAAAGAGAGATCAAAAACTCTGGAAACATCTTTTACAACTGCTTTTGCTTGCAGTTTTCCAAATGTAATAATTTGACCAACTTTATCTTCACCATACTTTTCTGTTACGTACTCGATAACTCTCTGCCTACCAGCTTGGCAAAAATCGACATCAAAGTCAGGCATTGAGATACGTTCTGGATTTATAAATCTCTCAAAGAGTAAGTTATATGGAAGAGGGTCAATATTTGTAATCGTCATTGCATAAGCTGCAAGAGAACCTGCTCCCGAACCACGACCAGGACCAACAGGAATTCCATTATTTTTTGACCATTGAATGAAGTCGGCAACGATTAGGAAGTAACCAGGAAACCCCATCTCGATGATCATATCAACTTCGTACTTTAGTCTCGCCCAATACTTTGGTTCTTCTTCACTTTTCCAGTTATCTTGGGCCACAAGCTTTGTAAAATGTGGACCTCTGAATCTCTCCTCCAGCCCTTCTTTACACATTCTTCTAAAGTATTCATTGTCTGTTTCGCCAGTATCAATTGGATAATCAGGGAGATGATAAATTTGATTTCCCTTTTCATCTGTCCAATTAAGTTCAACGTTACATTTATCAGCAATTTCTAAAGTCGCATCACATGCTTCGGGAGCATAGTGAAACTGCTCTCTCATTCTCTCAGGAGATTTGTAATAGAATTCCTGAGAAGTCATCTTCATTCTATTTTCATCGGCAAAAGATTTTCCCGTCTGAATACACAGAAGAACTTCTTGAGCAGTTGCATCTTCAGGAGTCATGTAGTGAGCATCATTTGTCGCTACAATTTTTACTTTATTGTTTTTAGCATATTCCAAAACTTTTCTATTAACGTCTGCTTGTTCTGGAATTCCATTTTCTTGAATTTCTAGGTAGAAATCCTCATAGCCAAAAACTTCTTGTAGCTTTTCAATTGCTCTTACTGCCTTATCATCTTGCCCAGTAAAGAAGTTATATCCAACCTCTCCCTTTAAACATGCAGTTGTACAGATAAGTCCTTCTGAGTATTCCTTTAGAAGTTCTACATCTGCTCTAGGCTTGTAATAAAATCCTTCTAGATATGCTCTAGAGAGAAGCTTACACAGGTTTTGATAACCAGTATTATTTTTAGCGAGTAGAATTAGATGATGAATGTGGTGGTTTGATTCCTCTTCATCTTGGTTTGATACACGGGCCGATCTTCTTGCAGATTTTCGATCAAATCTCGATCCTGGAGTGAAATAAATTTCAGATCCCAAGATAGGTTTGATACCTTCGCTCTTGCAACGCTTATAAAAATCAATTGCTCCGAACATGTTCCCATGATCAGTTTGCGCAATTGCAGGAACACCCATTTCTTTAGCTGTCGGAATTAAATCCTTTAATCTTATTGCACCATCTAACAGTGAGTACTGCGTATGCAAATGAAGATGAACAAAGCTATTTGGATGTGTCTCTAGAAGCGATGAAGATTCGTTTTCACTCATATTGAATGCCTCGTGATTCATGCGTCGTGTGTGTGGTGTCGCATATAATTTCTACTTTCTAATTAAAGCAAATTCGCTACATTTTGTCAGTTCATTTCACTCTTGTTGCACCGTAATATTCGGTTTATGAGATATGGATATATCGCGCCAGGCCATTAATACTTTCAATACTTTACTTGATCAATTTAAGATTTCCTTTATTATGTATGCCTAGATGATAAAAACTTTAATTACGTCCCTATTTATTTCGCTCTCAGCGTATGGAAATTTTGTTGAATTTCCAAAGCTTTACACACGTGCGGAGATGAAACGGCTTTCAAAAGTTGAGTTTAACCAAATTATTTCTGAAGCAAGCAGTGCTCTCCCTTTAAAGAAAGATTACCCAGCTCAAAAAGCTGGAGAAGTTGCAGTTATTCACCACGAATGGAAGGATGCTGGAGCGGCGCTCCATGAAATTGCGCAAATAATTAAGGTTAATAAAGCACACTCTGCTAACGGTTTAGAATTTTTAAAAGAGTGTGCAAAGAATAGAGATGTCAGAACTGAGTTTGCAGCTATATGCCTCACGCACTACTCTGTATTTTTTAAAGTTCAAAGAAAAATAAAAATCGATAAGAAAGAGTTCCCACAGGAAGTGGTTAACCTTTCATCTTTTATAACAGACTAACCGAGTAGCCATACACACACATTACCGGTGCGAGCGTTTCACAAATGAAACCCTCTTACTAATATTTTTAACTAGTTAGTAACTTCGTCACTAGTTAATAATTACACACTTACTTGCTCCAAGTAGGTAAATGGATATAGGTTAAGTCATTATGGCCAAAAGAAAGAAGAAAATACCATTAAGTACTTCTCAATTAGAACTCTTCAATGAGAGACCTATAGAGATGGATAGAAACTTTCACCTAGGTGGAAAGAGTTTCTATTTTTTCGACTTTGACGATAATGTTGCGACCCTAGCAACAACAATTGTTATTTTTCATAAGAAAACAGGGCAAGAGCTACAACTTTCAAGTGCAGCATTTGCAACCCATCATAGGGAGATTGGAATAAGTGGTGTCTACAAAGACTTCTATATAGATTTCAATGATGAAAAAGGTAGTTTCAGAAACTTTAGAGATCAGAAGTACTCCCTTAAAAGTAAGAAACAAAAATTTATTCACGATATTGAAGAGGCTCTCTCTAAGAAAGACTTTAACTGGAAAGCACCTTCTTGGAACTGCTTTTTCCATGCAGCTCATAATCAAAGACCAATCTCAGTGATAACAGCTAGAGGTCATGAGCCCGATACAATAAAAAAAGGGATTGAACTCTTAGTACAAGATGGACATCTAACAAAGTCTCCAAATTACCTAAGTATTTACCCAGTAAGTAACCCAGGAATTCGTGACCAACTCTCAGAAGGGTTAGAGACTCCTTCAATTGCAGATTTGAAAAGAGGTGCCATTAGAGAATCGGTTGAAATGGCCATTCAAAAATATGGTTATAGTGATCACCACCGTTTTGGTATGAGTGACGACGATCCACATAATGTAGAGCTTATAACTGAAGAGATGAAATCTCTAAAGCAAGATTACCCTCAAATGAGCTTCTTTGTTATCCAAACATTTAGTGATTCATTCACTAAAACAGAGGTTCTACAGCACAGAACTCGAGATATTATTACAAAGAAAGAGTCTACTGCTGACCAAATCAGCTTATTCTTCTAAAGATTACATACACTTACCCACTGTCATTATTTTTGACGGCCCTTGAAGATATTTCAAGAGCAACCAATCACATCTAAAAATTCTATAGAATAGCCTTACTTTTAAGTTAAATAACAAAAACGAGGTTTCTATGTTTAGGTCATTATTTTTAATTCCATTACTAGTTCTATCTATGAACGCAACATCAGCGAGCGAAGTCAAATTAGATGATTGGGCCATGAACCCATTATCTGCATATGTTTCAGAAGATAAGTGGAATCAAATTAATGACGATATTCGTAATGAGAGAATCAAAAAAGAAAATCAAAATAGAATGTTTGGACAAGGTAAAGTCATAACAGTCGATACAAGAAACCAAAAAGAATGTAAGTCTCTACAAGAGACACTAATAAGAAATACTGCTGCACCTATGGATCAGCTAGAAACAATTTGTGCAATTAATGCTGACAAGCCTTTCTCATCTTTTGTTGTCGTTGGCGATCAATATAGAACACCAATTTCATTTGATAACTTATCAGATAGACAGCAAAAACTAGTAAAGCAAACAAGAAACTTTACAGCTCTTGGTGCTGCTGCAGTTGGACTACTTTGGGCAATGCCTGAGTCTGTAACAAAGTGGGATAAAGATAGTATCTCAGAAGCAGGCCTTGGAGATAAGTGGAAAGAAAACGTTAAGGCCGGACCAGTAAAAGATAAAGATGATTGGGTTATTAACTATGTTGGACACCCAGTATCAGGTGCTGCATATTACACAGTTGCTCGTCATGCAGGTTTTAATAAAATGGAGTCATTTGGTTATAGTGTTGTAATGTCTACATTCTTTTGGGAGTACGGATTTGAAGCATTTGCTGAAACTCCTTCAATTCAAGATTTATTAATTACACCAATTCTTGGATCACTTATGGGTGAAGCAATGTACTCAATGGGTGAAAAAATTAAAGATAATGATGGAAAGCTTTTTGGATCTAAAAGTGTCGGAGGATTTGCAATGGCGCTAATGAATCCTGCAGGAGCAATGCTTGATGGAATCAACAGTGTCTTTGAAACTGAAGTTATTAAAAGTTCAAAAACATACTTCTTTACGGAAGCACCAAAGCATCACTTTGACGGTAACCCACTTCATAACGATGATTCTATCATTGGGATTGGTATCGAATTAAAGTTCTAAACAATAGAAATTAACTTAAATAAAAAAAGGAAGACTTAAGTCTTCCTTTTTTTATTCCCACTCTATTGTACCAGGAGGTTTTGAAGTAATATCATAAACCACCCGAGTAACACCTTTCACTTCATTAGTAATTCTGCTTGAAACTTTTGTTAAGAACTCTCTTGGCATATCAGACCATGTTGCAGTCATTCCATCAGAACTATTTACCATTCTTAAGCAAATTACTTCCTCATACGCCCTAGCGTCACCTTTAACCCCTACTGTTTTAATAGGAAGTAAAACTGTAAGCGCTTGCCAAGTCGATTGGTAAAGTCCAGAGCGATGTAGCTCTTCAAAAAGAATTTGATCTGACTCTTGTACTTTTCTAATTGATTCAGGAAATATTTCACCTAAAATTCTGATTCCTAAACCTGGACCAGGAAAAGGATGTCTATAGACCCAATCGTGTTCAAGACTTAGCTCCTCTCCTAACTTTCTAACCTCATCTTTAAACAAGTGTCTTAACGGCTCAAGAAGCTTTAACTTCATACGCTCAGGTAATCCACCAACATTGTGATGAGACTTTATTGTTGCGGATTTTCCATCTTCAGAATGGGGAGAGAAAGATTCGATTACATCTGGATACAGCGTACCTTGCAATAGATAATCGAAGTTAATGCCTTTTTTATCTTCAAACTCGTGTACTTTCTGCTCAAAGACTTCGATAAATGTATTACCTATCATTTTTCTTTTCTCTTCAGGATCAGATAGACCTTCTAGCTTAGAAAGAAATAATTCTTTAACATCTATAATCTCAATATTTAAAGGTAGGTTCTCTTGAAGTAACTTTATATGTCCTAAGTCTTGTGGACGTAGCAAACCATGGTCAACGAAGAAGCAATAAAGATTATCACCTAGTACATGATGAGATAACATTGCTGCCACTAGAGAGTCTACTCCTCCGGAGAAAGCGCAAAGAACTTTCTTATCTCCAATAGCTCGAACCATTTCACTTGCTTCTTTAAGCATTTCACTCGCAGACCAATCAGGTTCTAATTCTGCAATATTTTTAAAAAAGTGATTAAGGATATCCTTCCCATGATCACTATGTTCTACTTCAGGATGAAATTGTAGTCCCAGGATTTTTCTCGATTTATGAGCAACTCCAGCAATCAGTCCATTACCACTTTTAATAGCAACTTCGAAATCATTTGGAACTTCTGTTATATGATCTGAGTGACTCATCCATACATTTATATTACTAGGACAGTTTTCAAAACTATGATTTTCAGAGAACGTAATTGTGGCATGACCATACTCTCCAATAGTTCCCTTCTCAACATTACCACCAAAGTACTTACCTAGAATTTGCATACCATAACAAATTCCTAATATCGGGAGTTCTTTATCATCAAAAATAAAAGAGTAATCAAAAGAGTCCTCAAATACTGATTGAGGTCCACCAGATAGAACTAAAGCATCTGGTCTCTCATTATTGCTAAAAAGTTCCTTGCATTCTTTTAAAGTGATAATCTCACTCGAGTATCCTAACTCTCTAGACTTTCTTGTGATTAGT
This sequence comes from Halobacteriovorax sp., assembly GCF_041587335.1. Lineage (GTDB taxonomy): Bacteria > Bdellovibrionota > Bacteriovoracia > Bacteriovoracales > Bacteriovoracaceae > Halobacteriovorax. The sequence goes on along the minus strand of NZ_JBFGYP010000023.1, from coordinate 27,996 downwards.
TGAGTGTATTGTGATCCAAAATCAACAATCCATATTTTTCTTTCTATTAACTTTTCGCTTTTCATATTCTTCCTACGACTTTTGGTAGTTTGGTGCTTCTTTCGTTATCATCACATCATGTGGATGAGACTCTTTTAAAGATGCTTGTGTTATTTGAATAAACTCTGCTTTATCTTGGAGTTCTAATATATTTGAAGCGCCAACATAACCCATTCCGGCCCTAAGACCTCCGAGCATTTGATAAATATTTGAAGCAAGTGATCCTCTATATGGAACTTGTCCTTCAATTCCTTCTGGAACTAATTTTTGAATTTCATCAACTTCACCTTGTCCGTACCTATCTTTTGATCCTAAGGCCATTGCACCAAGAGATCCCATTCCACGATAGACTTTATAATGCCTTCCTTGATAGAGAATCATCTCACCTGGAGATTCATCACACCCAGCAAATAGAGAACCTAGCATCACACAACTTGCTCCAGCGGCAATAGCTTTTACAATATCTCCAGAGTACTTAATTCCACCATCTGCTATCATAGGGATCTTTAATTTTCTACATGCAACTCCGCACTCCATAATGGCACCAAGCTGTGGAACACCAATGCCTGCAACAACCCTAGTTGTACAAATAGAGCCAGGTCCAATACCAACCTTAACCCCGTCTGCTCCTGCTTTTGCAAGATCTTCACAAGCTTTTGCAGTTGCAACATTTCCAGCAATAATATCTACTTCAGCAAAAGTTTCCTTGAGCCTTTTGACCATATTCACGACACCTTTTGAGTGTCCATGAGCAGTATCTACAACAAGAGCATCTATTCCAGCTTCAACAAGCCTAATCGCTCTATCGAACTCCTTATCACCTACGCCCATTGCACCAGCAACACGTAGTCTTCCAAATCTGTCTTTATTAGAATTTGGAAAATCATTTTTTTTCATGATATCTTTAATCGTCACAAGACCAGTCAATCTTCCTTTATCATCTAAAACTGGAAGCTTTTCAATTCTATGCTTATGTAAGAGAATTTGAGCTTCATTAGGATCAATCCCCTTCTTCGCAGTAACGAGTCGATCTCTAGGAGTCATGATATCCTTAACCTTAACAGTAAGGTCTGTTTCAAATTGAGTATCTCTACTTGTTATAATTCCAACACACATATCGTGTTGATCAACAACTGGCATCCCAGTGACTTTTCTCTCTCGAGCAAGAGCGAAGACATCAGAAAGAGTCGCCTCAGGAGAAACAGTTACAGGATCTAGAACCATCCCCGCTTCAAACTTTTTTACTTTTCTAACTTCATTGGCCTGATCTTCAGGAGACATATTCTTATGTAAAACTCCAATACCACCTTGCTGAGCAAGTACAATTGCAGCCCTTCCCTCTGTTACTGTGTCCATTGCTGCGGACACAATTGGCATATTTAAATCAATATTTTTTGAAAACTTAGAATTTAAGATAGCATCTGCTGGTAAGATCTCAGAGTAGCCTGGTTTTATTAAAACATCATCGTATGTCAAAGCCAGCTTTGGTGTTGAATTGCTCATGATTTTCCTCTTTCAAATATAATTTAAGATATTGAAATTATATCTTAAATGTCTATAGAAAACGATACGAAATACTTGCTCATCAGGCAGATAAACAGTCAAAAAAAAGCGCTTATCTGAGATAAACGCTAGGCTAATAAATAAATGTTTTTTTCATTTAATAAGATTGTTTGTAATCTTGATCGTAACTCTTTAGTTCATTGATTAAAGAGTTAATCTCTTTATTATGCCTAAGTTGTTTCTTATACTCTCTAGTCAAAGATGATTCAAAGGCATCTTTTTTGATCTTAACGACTGGTTCAATAATAGATGCAGGTTTTCGAGTCGTTTTCTTAGGAACTGAAGCTATTGACCTTTCTTTCTTCTTCTTTTGACCAAATATAGAGATTTTAACACCTGTTTTCTTACTGTATGGATTTACAATTTTCTTCTTTTTCGTCTTCTTCATAGAAGATAATTTTTTATTATAATAGCTAGTGAGTTCTGAATCTAAAGACTCATCCCTCTTGTGAGCTTTTCTGTAAATAATTTCAGGACTATCTTCGGAAGATTCTTTCTCATCAAGCTCTACAATAGAAGCTACTGACCTTGCCTTTGGTTCCTGAACTTTAAACATTTTTGTGTCTTGTGCGCTCAATATACTTTGAACAGGTTTAACATCTTTCTTTTCTATATCTGACTTATCGAATAACGCTTGTAGCTTTTCAAAAGTATTACTTCCAACCGGTGTTGGATTTCGAGGAGCGCCGTTATTGTAATCCTTAGATATAAATGAAAATTTTCCTGACCCTACTTCTAAATTAAGAAAATTTTCAAATAAGTTTGCAAATTCAAATTCACCATTAAGAACAAGAATTTGAGTTTTAACAATATTGTTATCAAAATCAACTATCGCCTCTCCTTCAGTAAAGGAGATTACACTATTTGGAGTTTGAATCTTATATACTCTAGAGTTTTTAAGGCCTGACTGTACCCATAGATATCCATTTTGAAGCTCTAAAAAACCTTTTAGAATTTTTGCACTACTCCCACCAGAGAAGTGAAACACTTTATCATTGAAGTTTTTTACAGTTAACTGACTACCTATCTCAGTAAATACCTCTTGAAAATCATATATATGGTCACCAGGTTTTAAGATAGTAGTCTTTCCCTTACTAACTAAGAATGCATTGCCCTTCACTGCAGTCACCATCATTTCAGGAGACTTTGCATGGGCAATACTTAGAAATAGAAATGTAAAAAAGAATGAGATTAAACTAATTCTTTTTGTGTCTTTGAACAATTTTTTCATAGTGAGTACTCAGTATTTTCCATTCAGGAGTGTTTCTATATTTCTTTCTAAACTCTTCAGCGGCAGAGAAGAACTTATCCTCATTCCCCATTTTCAGGTTGGCAAGTGCCATCCAAAGTTTAGAACCTCTATAAAATTTTGATGTTGGATAGTTATCAATTAGCTTTTGAAAACTAGATATGGCCCAGTTATAATGTTTTCCAGACTCAAAAGATGCAACTCCCGCTTGAAAAAGAAATTGATCATTCATTTTCTTACTCTCAGGAAACTGTTTTTTAAATGTATAAAAAAACTGTGCCGATTTTTCAAAATTGTTTAATGAGAACTCTTTCTGAGCAACAGCTAGAACTTGATCAGGCTTCCATTTATAGACATCATACTGAACAAGGTCAGTAGCATCTTGTGTAGGTGCAACTGAAGCAACAGTTCTAGAACGATTAGGCATTTGACCTGAAGATTCTTTCAATTGAACAGTTAAGAATTGGTTCTTAGTTTCTAAGGCAGCAATTTCAGTTTTCAGTTTAGTTATTTGATAATTTAAATCTCTCTTCTCTTTTGATAACTGTAAGATCATATCCTCTTGTTGATTAATCTGTGCAGATCTCTCTTCAATGTGATTTACAAAACCACAAGATGTAATACTTGTTAGTAAAGTAGCAAATGCTGTTAATTTAATGGCCTTATACATAGGTCCGTCCTCTTAAAAACCTTAATCTTCTCCTATCTGATCGGAAGAAAGATAAAAATATTTAGAAGAGTCTTTGAAAAAAGATCAAATATACGAACTTTAAGCCTTAAAAGATTGATAATTCTCAAAGATTTCGAGAAGTTGATCAATGCCGGCAACTATTGGAGCTGGTCCAGGCTGTAGAAATATTTCGGGAATTAGTTCAAAAACCTTGTTATTTTTAATTGCTGAAATAGTCGAATAGCCTTCCCTATTATAGATATTATCAAAATCAACCTTCTTCCCACACCAGCAGGCGAGTATGATGTCAGGATTGTAGTCTATAATTTCTTTATGACTTAGAAATCTTCCTGTTGCTAACGAGGATTGACTCTTATCTTTGTGGACAACCTCTCCCCCACATAGTTCAACAATCTCTGAGAACCACTGTATTCCACAGATTAGAGGCTCATCCCATTCTTCAATATAGACTCTAGGCTTAACATTAAAGGAGCTCGATTTTTCTCTGGCATAGCTAATCTTTGACTCTAGCTCTTTAACGTATTCACTGGCCCTATCACTTTCTCCAATTAAATTTCCAATCATCTGAACATAATTTAATATTCCTTCAACGGACCTGTGATTTGCAATGAAAACACTAAGTCCTTCTCCTATTAAATCTCTAGCAATATCTTTTTGGATATCAGAAAAACCTAAAACAAGATCAGGTTTTAGCTCTTTAATTTTCTTTAAATTAGCATGAGTAAAAGCAGAAATAGTCTTCTTCTTTTTAGCTTCAGGCGGTCTTTCAACGTAAGCGGATACACCAACAATAAGTTCACTCTTATTAAGAGCGTAGATAACCTCTACACTCTCTTCGGTCATACATACTATTGACTCTGGATAACTTCTCACCAATAACTCCTACAAACTTTGAAATATACAAATCTTAACACCATTATTGTAAAGTTTTGGCAATTTTTCGGTTATATCTCTCAACTTCTATGGGCATATAACGATAATTTGATACTATAAAGAAGAAAAAATTTATTACAGGGATACTATCAATGAGTAAATACACTCTATTGTTTACAATAATCACTCTTTTAAACATATCATTTTCAAGTGCAGCCAGTAGTTCTTTTAAAGAAGAGACTATCCCCACTACGCCCGTAATGTTTACAGCTTCTTCACTTGAGCATCAAAATAGTAACTATATTGTTCTAAGCTATAAGAATCATCCTCACTGGCATACATATTGGAAAAACCCTGGAGATGCAGGTCTTCCCCTAAAATTTGAATTTGAATTCGATGGAAAAAAAGTTGAATTAGAATCACTGGAATGGCCTACTCCTAAAAAGTATATTGAAGAAGGAGATATGCTGGCCTTTGGATATGAAGGTGAATACTCCGTCTTTTTCAAAACACCTGAAGATATTCAAAATACAAAATACAATATTAAATCTAACTGGTTAGTCTGTAAGCATATCTGTATCCCTGGAAAAGGTGAAGTTAGCGGTGAAATGAAAGCTTCAAAGATTGCTACAATTGTTGGAAATACCCATGAGGTTTCTCCAGATAAGTTAGCCACTCGCCTTGAGAACTTACCTAAAAATGCTGAGTTTCCTAGTCAGCTAGATATAGTTCTAGCGAAAGCAATGGGACAAGAAGAGAATAAATTAGTTCTATATTATAATCTTACAGAGCTAGAAAATAAAAATATAGATCTTAAAAAAAATATTCTAACACCCTTCCCTCATGAGCCTTTCAACTTCATAAGAGAAAAGCTATTTAAAGATAAGAAAGGAAGTTATTACGCAAAATATAGTATTGAGTGGGACGGTGAATATATGGAGCCAGAGATTCCACTTCCTGCCGATGGAGTATTTAAAACGCCATACACTCTTAAGTTTTTATATGCCAATCCTCTCACAGGGAAAACAGAAGTTATCTCAAAGGCATTTCACTCATTCTCGCTAACAGCTGCTGAAAGGTTTGAAAAGTTCACAGAACTCCTATCTCCAGTTGAAACAAATTTAAGAGAGAGTTCAAAGCAATCCTTAGAAACAGCAAGCTCTAGCGATGATGAAAGTTCTATATTTACTTATCTATTTCTAGCCTTTATTGGTGGTCTAATATTAAACTTTATGCCATGTGTACTTCCGGTAATTTCAATTAAGTTATTTGGATTAATTCAACATAGATCAGAGAGTAATAGTAGAATTTTAAAGCATAATTTAAGCTATACACTAGGAATACTATTTACTTTCGCTTTACTTGCACTTGCAATTATTCTTTTTAAACAAGCTGGAGAACAAGTAGGATGGGGATTTCAACTCCAATCTCCCCTATTTGTCTTAACAATGATTTTTGTACTGTTTGTATTTGCCTTAAATATGTTTGGATTATTTGAATTTAGAACACCTGGTGGGTCTAGGCTTGGTAGCCTAGAAACAAATGAAGGATTCTTTGGAGACTTCACTTCTGGTGTTCTTGCGACGATACTATCTACTCCATGCTCTGCCCCTTTTCTAGGGACTGCACTTACGTTTGCATTTACATCTTCTAACCTAACAATATTTGCAATCTTTGCATCTGTAGGGCTTGGACTTGCTTCTCCATTTCTAATAACGGGAGTATTCCCTACTACAATCTCATTTCTACCTAAGCCGGGAATGTGGATGGAAAACTTGAAGAAGTTTTTAGGTTTAACATTACTGCTTACAACAATTTGGCTTATTGATGTTTACTCATCATTAACTGACAATGTTGCTGGAGTTATGATTAAGCTAAATACTGCACTTCTATTATGCTTCTTTGCATTTTACTTATCTAAAAAGATTACGAAATCTAAAGTATGGAAAGTCCTCTTTCATATTCTATATATTGGTATTTTTATAAATATCATTATGACTCCGGCCTCTATATCCACAGCGAATGGATCTATGTTACTTAAAGAAAAGAACGCTCATGGTTTACAGTGGGAAAAATGGTCAGAAGAAAAAATGAACACATACTCAAAAGAAGGTAAAAAAGTCTTTATCGATTTTACTGCAAAGTGGTGCTTCACATGTAAAGTAAATGAAAAACTAGTTATTGAAACTAGTTCATTTAGAGAGCTTGTTGATACAGAAAATGTGCATCTACTCCTTGCCGACTGGACTAAGAGAGATGAGGTTATTGGTAGCTGGCTTAGAAAAAATGGTTTTGTTGGAGTTCCTGCTTACTTTGTTATCAACGGACAAGGAAAGTTAATTAACCTTGGTGAAACTATAAGCATAAAAGAAATAAAAGAGAGCTTGAATTAATCAAGCTCAAATTTACTAGGCTGGTTCATTAGTTTTTTTAAGACGTCACCTGGTATGGCTTCTTCATAAAGAACTTTGTAAACACCTTCGAATATATTTGCTCGAATTCCGTACTTCTCACAAATTAGATGAACTGCCATTGCTGTTTTATAACCTTCAACAACAGTACGCTGAGAATTAATTATCTCAAGAGCACTCCTACCTTTCGCAATCTCAATACCAAAAGTCTTATTTCTTGATAACTCACCTGTAGTTGTAAGAATAAGATCTCCCATACCACTTAGGCCATAAAAGGTTTCAGGTCTGGCATTAAATACTTTACCAAAGCGGAGCATCTCTGCGATCCCTCTAGTAATCATTGCAGCTCTTGTATTATGGTTGTACCCAAGCCCTTCAATGATACCACCAGCAATGGCCAGAATGTTTTTTAAGGCCCCACCAAGTAGAACTCCTTTAACATCATAACTTGGTAGTACTTTGAAATAAGTTGTATCTAACATTGCAGATACATTCTCAAGGTTATGCTTAGATCTTCCCGCTAGAGTTACAAGTGTAACCTGCTCTTCTAGTATCTCTTTGGCAAAGCTTGGACCAGATAAAAAGCAAAAAAGTTCTTTATACTCATTCCATAAATCAAAGAACAAATCATCTGCCATTTCTAAAGTAACAGGATCAATTCCTTTTGAGAGAGATACTAGTGGAACACCATCGGCAAAATATTTTGAAAATCTATCATAATTATCTTTAAAGAAACTACTTATACCAGCAGTTGGTAGACCAGAAACTATAATCTCAACTTTTCCCTGTGTCTTTTGATCAACCTCATCCCATGTAAGAGCGGGAACGATATTGTCGGCCAACTCTATACCTGGAAGATAGACTGAATTTGTTCCTTTCAAAAGACTTTCATAAACATCTTCTGATCTAACCTTTAAGATGACTTTTTTGAAATTATTTGCAAGAACTGAAGCTATTGATGTACCAAATGCACCAGCACCTACAACGAGGGCATAATCATATTTCATTATTTCTCCTAAGATTAAACTACCTATAGTTTACTACAGAGATAGGATTCCTGGAATTGTAGAGACTTTTTTGTACATATCTAAAACGATATCTGATGAATTACATACAGCAGTAAAACTTACAGCAATGTACTTTCCATGTTTAGAGGGCTTTTCTGTGATTTGATTTCCCTCCACTAGAGTTTCCAATGTTTTTAACTCTTCCTTTGGGACAATAAATTTAAATAGATATGGAGCCGGCCAAGTGTATTGGTCATCTAAAAGCGCCTTAAATTCTTCTAACTCTGTTACCATATAAATCCTCGATACATTAATCGATTAATCGTTTACCATTAATTAAAACAACCAATAGACTGAGTCAAGCTTTTGGTAAAAACTTTAGTAAAATCAATATCTTCCGAAAAGAATATTACTGAAAGAAGGAATTAAATTGAAGCTAATAATATACATTCTAACTATTGTTCAACTAGTTTCGGCTTCTGCTGATGAGTACTGGCATCTCGATGAATTCTTGAAGGAAAACCCTCGTCAAGTCAAAATACTCAATGATTTTGAGAAGTTAATTAAGAGTGACGCCCAAGAAATTACAATAAAACAGAAAAAGAGAGTTAAAATTGCCCTCATTTATCCAAACTCACAGGTTTCAGACTACTGGCGTAGAAATATAAGCGCTCTAAAGAAGCGATTAACTGAGAGTAAAATAGATTACGAACTTAACCTAATCCCTGCTCCTACAGGAGAAGGCCTAAACAAATCATCAAAAGAAATTATTGAAGCAATTAAAGAGAAGCCAGATTATCTGATTTTTACACTAAATATTAATGAACACTCAAAACTAGTTAATCAGATATTAAATTACTCATCTATTAAAGTTATACTTTTAAATATTACAACTCCTCTAAAGTCATGGGGAAAAAACCAACCATTTTTCTATGTAGGCTTTGACCACGAAATTGGAACTCAAATATTAATAGATGACATAAAAAGAAAGCTCCCTAACGGAGGAGACTTCCTCGTTCTCTATCACTCTCAGGGCTATGTTAGCACTATGAGAGGAGACTATGCGATAAAGCAATTAGTCAAAGACAAGAAATGGAACCTTGTAAGTAGATACTATACAGACGGAAGTGGCGCGAATACAGAAGTGGCACTGAAAGACTTCTTTAAGAAAAACAAAAAAGTTGATCTAGTTATATCTTGCTCTACAGATATCAGCTTAGCAGCAAGTAAGTTTAAAAAAGAATCTTCATTTTTACTAAATGGATGGGGAGGAGGAACGGCTGAACTCGATAGTATAAAAAATGGTGTAGAGGGAATAGATTTAACAGTCATGCGTATGAACGATGACAGTGCAATAGCAACTGCTGAGGCAATAAGACTTGATCTACAGGGAGATTCTGAAGAAGTACCATTAGTTTTTTCAGGAGAAATGGTCTTAATTGATAAACAAACTACCCAGCAGAAGATAGAATCCTTAGAAGAAAAGGCCTTTAGGTACTCAAATGAAGCAAAGTAAAGACATAAAAATTTCATTACTAATTGGGATTATTATTATCTTTGTCGTTACATTAGTAACAATTCCTTTATTCTATAATCAATTTAATTCTTCAATGCTACTTCTTAAGGATAAAACAATAGATGACTTTAAGGATGATGAAAAAATATCCCAGATATATATCAACTCAGTACTACAAATCCGAAGTAGTAAACTCTCCGAGTATGTTAATAACTCCGATCTACACGAAAAGTTAGAAAAAGAAGACTATGACGGAGCCAGAGAAAATCTAGAAAATGCAGTTATTGAAAACTTAGAAACAGACTTCCTCTTTCTTACTTATGACGGCAATAAACGCGTTACAGACGTTAGTTTAAATATTTTAAATAGCAAAGAAATAGTAAAAGGATATATTGAAAGGAGTCCCTACCCTCAACGCTTGGAGCTCTATACAACTAAAAGTAATAATGTCATCATTTTTGCCAATAAAGATATTATCTCTAAGAAAACAGGAAAAGTTCTAGCAACCCTACATAGTGGTTATATTTTAAATAATAAAAATAAATTTATTTCAGAGCTTTCGCAGAAAATTAATAACCATAATGTTTATTTCTTTGTAAATAGCTCTTTAGTTTCGGGAACCCAAAAGATTAACTCCGAAGAAGAAAGAGAGATATCTGCAGCTAAATATAATCAATTAATTCAGGTACAATCAAAACTATACTTTATTGGAAAAATCTTAATCAATGAAGATTACCACCTAAAGATAGTTTTCGAAACAAGCTCTAATTACATTAAGAATCTTAAGAGCTCATATATTACAAACTTTATTTTAACTGTTTTAATTTCTCTGACACTTTGTTTAATCGCAATGATTTTTGCCAATAAGTTAATCACTCCCCCATTAGAAAACTTAATGAAGACAATTAACCTTCTAATGATCAGAAATATTCATACTCCAAAAAGTAAGAGTATAATAAGGGAATTCAATTTAATTGAAGAAAACTTCATTGATGTATTTAAAAAGTTTCAACAGAAGAAATCTCAACTTGCAAAATTTATAAATTCTTCTCCAATCTCTGTTTTGATACTAGATTATCGAGGTAATATTATTCAAACGAACCAATCCTCAATTGATTTATTTAAAATTACAAAGACTGAGGGAAATATACTTAGAGATAGCTCTCTTTCTGATAACACTCAATTCAAGAAGATTTTCTCAAATATAAAATACTCGCCTTCATCATTTGAAGAAGAGATTAATTTTAAAGCTGAGAATCTATGGAAGAATACTAATTGGACCTTTATCCAAGATAAGAAAGAAGACTATATCTTTATCATTTGCATTGATAATACAGAACGAGTTGAATCTCAGGCCCAAATTGAAGCTGAAAGATCTAAATCTATTCACAATCAAAAACTGGCAGCAATTGGAGAAGTAGCAAGTAGTATTGCCCATGAAGTTAATAACCCAATGGGAATAATATCTTTATCTCTCACAATACTGGAGCATGAGCTCAATTTTATAGAGATTGAAAATGAAGATAAAAAACTTAAAATTTCGAGGGCGATAGAAAATATAGAAAGCTCTGTGAACCGAACATCTCAAATTGTCTCTAACTTATTAGACTTCTCAAGAGAAGGTAGTAAAGATAAATTAGAGTCAAAAAATCTTAATCATGTACTCTCTAAAACACTAATCTTCATTGAAGAGAAGATGAAAAGAAATAAAGTCAAGCTAGATATCGCTAAACTTGATCCTTCGATAAATATTCAAATCAAAGAAACACAGTTCTCACAAATTCTTGTTAATTTAATTAATAACTCCGTTGATGCCCTTAAAGAAACAGATGAGAGAAAAATTTGTATATCAACAGAGATAAAAGGAAAGAACTGTATTATTCATTTTGAAGATAGTGGCCCAGGGATAAAAGAAGAGATTGCCTCAGAGATATTTTCTCCCTTCTTCACGACGAAAGAAAAAGGTAGTGGAACAGGTTTAGGACTTAGTATTTCCAAAGAGCTAATGCTAGAGATGTCAGGAAACCTAAAGCTTGTGAAGTCTTCAAGAGGAGCTCACTTTGAAGTGAGCATACCTCTTTCAAATTCTTAGTTAAACTTTATAACGTTACCATCTAGGTCAAGGACTTCAGGGTAAAGTCCGTGTGCATACCTTAGAATATCAATAACTTCTCGAGCTGATCCAATTCCAGAAACTGAAGTTACATAATCAGCCTTCTCTCTCACTTCCTCGGAAGCGACAGGAACTGTTGCAGAGAATCCACTAGCGATCATAAGTGGAACATCAAAAAATTCATCTCCAACATAGAGGATTTCATCCTGAGAGTATCCTTCAGACAAAAGTAATTTATATGATTCTCTTTTATCCTCATTACCATAGTAAACAAAATCAAGAGCTAAGTTTTCTTTAAATCGCTTAATTACACTTAAAGAGTCTCCTCCAGTTATAATTCCAACTTTAAAGCCAAAGTTTTTTAGCATCTTAAGTCCGTAGCCATCTCTAGTATCGGTGAATCGATTCCAACCCATTTCATCACCGCTATACCAAACTTTTCCATCTGTAAGAATTCCATCAACGTCAAACGCCACAACTTTAATTTTCAAAAGTTTTTCTTTAAACTTTTCAGCGACTTCTCTTAAATTAGTTTGCATCAACAACATCCTTAATTTGAATAAGTTTCGCTACAATTTCTTTCACCTTTTCAATTGGTAGAGCAGTCGCAGAGTCTGAAAGCGCCTTATCAGGATTAGGATGACACTCCATAAAAATCCCATCAGCACCTGCGGCCACAGCAGCTTTTGCAAGAGTGAATATCTGCTCTCTCTTACCACCAGTATAAGTTCCTAATCCACCAGGTCTTTGAACACAGTGAGTAGCATCATGGATAGTGCGGACTCCAAAACTTTTCATAATTTGAAAACTTGCCATATCTACAACAAGGTTATTATAGCCAAAGCTTGTTCCACGCTCGGTCAGTAAAATTTGGTCTTTAGTTAAATAGTTTAGCGCCTTATCTACAATATTTTTAGTTTCCTCTGGACTTAAGAACTGACCTTTCTTAACTTTTAGTTGTCCACCATGTTCAGAGCAAGCTTTTGCACCCGCAAGAATCATGTCAGTTTGGCGACATAAGAAAGCCGGAACCTGAAGTGTTTTAACAACACTAGCAATCTGATCAGCTTGTTCTGGGTGATGAAAATCAGTGATCGTAGGTAGTGAGTATGTCTTACCTACTTTTTCTAATATTTTAAGCCCGGCATCAATCCCTGGCCCTCTATAAGAGTCTATTGAAGACCTATTAGCTTTATCAAAACTTCCTTTGAAATGAAGTTGAATTTTATCTTCAAACTCTTTTAAGTCTTCAACTAACTTACCAGCAATATCCATTGCAAGAGTTTCACTTTCAAGTACACAAGGACCTATAAAGAAGTCCATTTTCTTATTGCTCATACTTATCTGCCTTTTCTATAAATGCTTTAAATAATGGATGTGGTGTATATGGACGAGATTTAAACTCTGGGTGATACTGACAAGCAATAAAGTGAGGGTGCTCTTTAAGCTCAACCACTTCTACTAGATCAAGTTCTTTATTTATCCCAGAGATAATCATACCAGCTTCGCTAATTTTTGAAGCGTATAAATTATTAACCTCAAGCCTATGTCTATGTCTCTCACTTATAATTTTAGAACCATAAATCTTTTTAGCGTAAGAGTCTTCTATTAACTCGCACTCATAAGCACCAAGTCTCATTGAACCGCCTTTTGTCCCCTCTTCACTTTGACCTTCCATAAAGTGAACAACATGGTCTCCACCGCTGCCAAACTCTTCACTTGTTGCAGTTTCAAGACCTACAATATTTCTGGCATATTCAATCATCGCAAGTTGCATTCCAAGACAGATTCCAAAGAAAGGAAGCTTATTTTCTCTAGCAAACTTTATTGCTTTTATCTTTCCTTCAGTTCCTCTTTGACCAAAGCCACCAGGAACAAGAATACCTTGAATTTCAGAGAGAATTTTATCATTACCTTTTTCAAGCTCTTCAGCGTCAATATAAACTGGATCAAGCTCTAGTTGACATGAATTTGCAGCATGATTTAGAGCTTCATCTAAAGACTTATATGACTCTACTAATTCAGTATACTTACCAACGATCCCTATTTTTACTTTTCTAAGTGGATTCTTAAAATTATAGACAACCTTTTCAAGATCATCGATTTTAGGTGCTGCCGCCCAAATACCTAGAAGGTTTGCAATTCTCTGATCTAATCCTTGAGCATGAAGACTCAAAGGGACTTGATAAATTGTATCAACATCAATTGATTGAAAAACATTCTCTTTTTGAACATTACAAAATAGAGAAATCTTATCAATTAACGAACTCTCTACTTCTCTATCTGATCTACAAATTATGATTTGTGGAAATAGTCCCATAGATCTTAATTCTTTTACAGAGTGTTGAGCTGGCTTTGTTTTTAACTCTCCCGCTGCACCTAGATATGGAACTAATACTAAGTGAACAAAAAGTACATTTTCAGGACCTACATCTTGCGCTAGCTGTCTTATTGACTCAACAAATGGTTGAGACTCAATATCTCCAACCGTTCCACCAATTTCACCAAGAAGAATCTCAGTATCTTCCGCTGCAAGGTGAATTCTTCTTTTAATTTCATTTGTAATGTGAGGAACAACTTGAACAGTTTTTCCTAAGTACTTGCCCTCTCTCTCATTTTCAATAACTTTCAGGTAAACCTGACCTGTCGTGAAGTTACTTGTCTTGCTAAGAGTAAGAGAAGTGAACCTTTCGTAATGACCTAGGTCTAAATCCGTCTCAGCTCCATCATCGGTTACAAAAACTTCTCCATGCTGCGTAGGACTCATTGTCCCAGGATCTACGTTAATATATGGATCCATTTTCAGCATATTAACTTTGAGACCTCTTCTTTCAAGAAGTCCGGCAATACTTGCAGCAGCAAGACCTTTACCGAGAGAACTGGCTACTCCACCAGTAATAAAAATAAATTTCTTAGGACTTGATTTCCCTTTCACGAAGAACTCCTTCAAGTTTTGCAATATCTTCTGGGACGTCTACTCCCATTAATGTCATATCTGTTGTTACTGCCCCAATGGTATAACCATTTTCAAGGGCCCTTAATTGTTCTAATTTTTCTATATTTTCGTAATAGGATCCTTCAAGCTTACAAAACTCTTTAAGAGCTTTAGGCCTAAATGAATAAATACCTATATGAAGAAACCAATCTTGTGACTTAACCTCTTCCCTATAATATGGAAGTCTAGCCCGAGAAAAGTAAAGGCATTGTCCTCTAACAGGACTATATATTGCTTTAACTTTATTTGAATCATTATGATCTTCTTCAAATCCAGAAAATGGTTTAACCACAGTTGCGAGGTCAAAGTTACTTTCAGAATGGTACTGCGCTAGTCTTGAAAGTAAGTCGCTTTCTATTAAAGGCTCATCACCTTGTACGTTAATTACGAAATCCCATTCTTTATTAGAGTAAAACCTCTCTAAAGCTAATGCAATTCTCTCAGACCCAGATGCTACATCATCATCTACACGTACAACTTCACCACCAAAGTCTTTAACATGCTCCTCAATTCGAGAGTCATCTGTAACAACACTAACAACCGAGTGAGTTAATTGGTCTTTAATGCCTAAACAGTTTTCATACACTCTTTGAATCATTGATTTTTTAGAGATTTTTGCCAGAGGTTTTCCAGGAAACCTTGACGACGCATAGCGAGCAGGAATGAGAACTAGTACTCTTAATTCATTCAAAATCATCTCCGTGACTTTAAGGGTAGAATTTAACACTTTAGATTAAACCTTCCAAGCTATGTTATTATAATTAATGAAAATGATAAGAACAAAAGTATTTTTTATCACATTTACGCTTTGCTTCCTAATATGTATCAACCTGATACAAGCGCAGGACTATGAAAATACAGTAATTACTGACCCTAGTATCTCGAGAAGGTGCGAAGAGTTGCTAAATAAACGTAACCAGAAAGTCGCCCACAAACAAAAATTAATGGAACTCATTACGAGAAACAGAAATCTCTTAAAATACGTTCCAAAAGAAAAGAAAACTGTAAAAGTTAAACTCATTGATAATTACGGTAAATTAAAAAATGAATTACGGCTCTCCCTCATCAAAATCACACACCTCGAAGAAAGTATCGTTCGTACTGGATGCCCAGGCTTAACACTCTAAATAAACATTAAAAACTTCTCTTTTCAGGCCCTGTTTTTTTTCGTATGATTTTTAAACACACACTATAAAAGAGACATTTAAAATGAACGGATTCATTAAAAAATCATCAGTAGTGATAATTGCTTTAACGGCGTTAAATACCTATGCACAACCTACTCCTAAACAATTAAGTTCTGAAGGCTATGTTCAATCATTGGATGAATCGACTCAGAGTCGACTCAACTCAAAAGCACTTCATCTTAATGATGTAATTGAGCAAGGCCTAAGAAAGAACTACGATCAACAAATAAGAAAGTACAACTCAGAAATACTTGATCTAAAATGGGACGATACCTGGGAAGACTTCTGGATACCTAAAGTAAATATTAGTCTAATTAGTGCTGAGCACAGACTGGGAACACTAAAAAGTGGAAGCAACAATGCGACACCTAGAGAAACAAGACCTAATGGAGCTCTAGCTCTTAATATTGGAGACTATACTCTTTTTAACTGGGGAAAAGACTACCTTCCCTACCTAAGTACAAAAGCTGATATTAAAAGATCCAAAGAGAAAATTACTGAGGCCAGTCGTGAGTTGAAGCATGATTTAATTGTTTCGTACTTTAAGCTTTATTTCTATAAAGAAAAAGAAAGAATCAAAAGAGACCAACTTCGTCATGCCTCATTTATTTATAGATTAAATAGAGAAAAGATATCATTAAAAAAAGTTTCAAAACAAGACTACTACCTTGCAAGGTCAGAATATCTTAGGGCCCAAAATGAATATCATGAAGCTAAGAATGAAGTTCAACTACAAAATGAAGTCATTGCAAATATCATTAACGATGACGTAGGGACAAAGTATGTTTTACAAGACAGCCTAAAGTACGAGCTCCTAACGACACCTCTTGAAGAGATTATAAGACTAGCAACTTTAAATAATCCAGATACATTGGACGCACTGACAGATGTTGAAAATGCTAAAAGAAGTTATGAACTAGCTCTAAAAAATAACTTACCTTTACCTAAGATTAGTATGAAGCTAGGAGCATATGACTACCGCTTCAGCCCTGATACAAATAGAACTACTTACTCAACAGGCCCAGGAAACTCTAATATTGATATTGTTGCATCTATCAATGCAACTTGGTCTTTAACAGGAACTGGCGGACTCTTAAACGGTAGAACAACAAGAAGTTCTCTACTCTCAAAACATGTAGCATTTGCAAAAAAAGCACAAGCTATAAGAGACTCAAAAGGACTTCTAAAATCACAATACTTCACAGTCAAACATCTACAGAACCAAGTTAATATTCTAGATGCAAGAATTCCAACTCTTCAAAAATCATTTGATACTATTCTAGAAAACTACATGAATAAAAAAGCTCGTTATATAGACTTTAAAAATACTCTTATTGAGTTAACAGATGCTCAAATCCTATTAGAGCAAAGTAAATTTTTACATTTATTTAACAAGGTCCAACTTGCAAAAACGGCCGGAGTAGAAGATTTCCCAGGTCAAAACTTTGAGAAACTTATCCAAGAATATAAGAAAGGTAAGAAATAATGAAAAAGATATCAGTACTAGTTTTATTATCTCTTCTAACTGTAAATACGACTTTTGCTCAGTCTAGCTTACCACCTACTGATGATGAATTAGAGGGTAATTTAAAGTACTTAAGATCTGGAAAATCTAAAGATGAAAAGAGTATAGATGAAGAACTAAAAATAAAGAACTATGATCTTGAATCTGGCCTTTCCCTAGATAGCTACTCAACGAGCAAAGATAGCTCTCGAGTATCTCTTCTATACAACCTCAACTCAAACCCTATGAAAGCAATGGATATTTCAGGAATAGAATTTCAATATGCTAAAAGGCTTGATTATGCATGGTGGGAGTTCTATGGAGCTCAAAGTAGTGCTATATTCTCACAAGTTGCCGACGACAACTCTCAATTCCCTACTTCAACAGCAGATGATATAGCTAACCAAACTCTAACGACTACGACTGTAGGAACAGGGCTTTCTTATAGGACAAGCTTAATTCAAACTCTTTTTGAAAGTGATAATCTATTTGAAACAATGGGTGCATTTGTTAATTACAACAATACCTCTACTGAGCTCGGAGAATCCTATAGTGGTTTTGGAATGAAGGCCGACTTAGGTATTCACTTTAGATCAAGTAATACAGTCCATTGGGGAGTTAGGTTTAACTACAATATAGCTCATGTAAAAAGATCAGCAACAACATCTACGGAAACATCAAGCCAAGGTTCACTACTATTAAATTGGACTTCTCTAGCTGGTGATATTTCCTTTTACTTTTAATTAAATCCTTATGGAGTCACCTAAATGATCTCACGTTATGAAAGAAAAGAAATCTCAAATATTTGGACAGAGAAAAACAAGTTTCAAACCTACCTAGAAGTTGAGTTAGCTATTTTAAAGTCACTTGAAGGCACAAGAGTTCCAAAAGGAACAAGTGATGCCATCAAAGAAAGTGCAAAAATAAACGTAGAGAGAATTTTAGAAATTGAGAAAGAAACAAAGCATGACATTATTGCATTTTGCTCTTCAATTACTGAAAACCTAGAACCTGAAATTGGAAAGTTCTTTCATTTTGGAGTTACATCTAGTGATATAATCGACTCATCACTCACACTACAAATAAAGCAATCCCTAGAACAGATATTACCTGAGTTTAAAAAATTACTATCATCTCTACTAAAAAGAGCTGAAGAATCTAAAGAAATACCTACAATTGGTCGCTCCCATGGAATGTTTGCAGAGCCAATGAGTTTTGGACAAAAACTACTAGGTCACTACAGTGAATTTTGTAGAAGATACCAAGAGCTAAATGATTACTATCAAAATGATTTACGAGTACAGTTCTCGGGTGCCGTAGGTAATTACACAATCTTAACTCCGGAGCTTGAAGCTATTGCAGCTAAAGAACTAGGGATTCTTCCTGAAGAACATAGTACTCAAGTCATCCCTAGAGACCGTATTGCAAAACTTATTTCTATCATTTCCCTTACGGGCTCTGCGATTGAAAGAATTGCAGTGGAGATTAGACATCTACACAGATCAGACGTTGGAGAAGTATTTGAAGGCTTTGCTAAAGGACAGAAAGGTTCTTCAACCATGCCACATAAAAAGAACCCTATTAGCGGTGAAAACTTAACTGGTATGGCCAGAATGCTACGCTCCCACTTAAGCGTTGCTCTAGACAATATTGTCCTGTGGCACGAGAGAGATATCTCTCACTCTTCAACAGAGAGAATGTATCTACCAGACTCTTTTGGAATCCTACTTTATTCACTAAAGAGATTAAATTCTACCGTAGAAAACTTAGTTATAAATGAAGAAGCAATTACAAATAGAGTATATGAGAACTGTACTTACCTCTCGAGCTACTACTTGCACCACTTGATTGAAAATACAAACTTTAAACGTGATGAACTATACACTCTTGTTCAACAAGCAAGTTTTCAAGCAAGTAAAACTCAGAGTGCAGAGATTTTTCACAAGAGCTTACAGTCCCTACTTTCAGAGAAGGGAGAGAAGCTTGAGTTGCCAATCCCAACAAGAGATGAAATAAAAAATATTTTCTTAAAATCTACGAACAAGGTTTTTGAGAGGGTAAGAAAATCCTACCCCCAGGGATAAGAGCTAGAGAAGCTCTTTTCCATAATCTTTTTCCTTTAAGTGATTCACTATATTTTTAACTTTTTGTGAGTCACTTTTTGGAAGAACAACTACAGACTTTCCATTTGCAATAACAATTAAATCTTCAACTCCAATTAGTCCTACAAACTGATCTGGAGTATAGACAACGTTACCTTTTGAATCTTCAAAGTAATGATTTTTAGCACTAACAAGTGTATTACCTTCAGTCTCTTCTACGACAGTCGATAATGCATCCCAAGAGCCTAAATCATTCCAGTCAAAGTTTGCTTTACACAAACCAATTCTATTAGACTTTTCCATAATAGCGTAATCCACAGACTCAGAAGGAAGTTTAGCGTAAACCTCAGCTTCCCTCTTCTCATCACCTATAGATTCATAAAGTTCATCATAGTAAGAGAATATTTCTGGAGAATGCTCCTTAAACTCTTCTAATAGTACTCCAATCTCAGAAACAAACATTCCAGCATTCCATAGATACTTACCAGACTCTAAATAGCTAACTGCAGTTTCAAGGTTTGGCTTTTCTTTAAAACTTACTACGTCTAAAGAATTCTCGGTTAACTCTGCACCTGTTTGGATATAACCAAACCCCGTATGTGGAAAGTGAGGAGGAATACCGATTGTAATGATTCTTTTCTTATCTGAAGCGACATTTACGGCCTCTTGAATTGTTTGTTGAAAACCATTCTTATTTAAAATAACGTGATCTGCAGGAAGAATTGCCACAACATCAGATTCCTTAGCGCCTTTCTTTAAAAGAGTAGCTAAAGATAGAAGTATACAAGGAGCAGTGTTTCGACCACTAGGCTCAAATACAACTTGTCCCTCGCCCATTTTACTTGCAGAGTCTTTCAGAACTAGTTCTTGTTGCTCTTTAACTGTAACAATATATCGCTGTTCGTGACCTACTAAACCATCTAAGCGATCTAGCGTATCAGCAAGTAAGCTTTGGTTTGTAACTAATGGTAGATACTGCTTTGGTTTTTTAGAAGTTGATTCAGGCCAAAACCTAGTACCTTGTCCACCGGCCATTACTAAACTATAAATATTTCCCATAAAAATTACCTTTGTAAGTTATGGGAATATTATAGCAATAAATTTTGAGAAATGAAATTAATCAAATTGAGAGAAGCGGTAATCTGACGTGCTAAATAATGACTTATGCTCTATCACATACTCTTTAGCTTCACTTATATTATCAAATACGCCGATACTTACTCTAAACCAAGTACCTTTGTGTTCTAAATCTTTTTCATTAATAATTGTAGTATACCCTCTGGCCTTAAAACCTTTTGCAAATACTTCTGCTTCACTCACAGAAGGAAAAGATCCAACCTGAACCGTATACTTACCACTTAGGCTGTCTTTAACAGCTGGGGCCTTATAAGGCTGAGATACTTTAGCAGGACTCTCTTCCATAGCTTCGGTATCCATAGTATTTTTAGGTTTCATATTTTCAGAAAACTCTTGTTCTACTTTTTTCTCTAAGGCCATATCAGTTTTTTCTTTTAAGGCCTTATAAGTATCTTCATCTGTACTAGTAGATTTCTCAAGTGCATCAACTTTCTCTTCATCCGGAGACAAAATTTCAACCTTTTGAATATCTTCTTGTTGGTATCCAGTTTTCTCATAAGAGTTATTCACCCCTATCTTAACTCCAAGTAAAAAGGAGGTTATGGATATGAGAATCATAAACACAAAGATTAAGAACACTTCTTTTTTAGCAAATACGTATAATTTAGTTTTATCTTCCATAGATCTATTTTAATCCGCTCTAATTTTGCATGCAATCGTAATTACCAGTAGTTATTTTTACCTACTAGTACATTTACTGTACTTGATAACTTTTAAGTTACTAAGATTAGGTCATTTATATTGGCAAGCCCTGTGCAGCCTTTAGGCATCGAAGATTAACTTGGAGATCTAATGAAAAATACAAAAAGAATTTTAAAGAATCAAAAAGGACAAGGCCTGATGGAGTACATTATTATCTCATCTTTGGTGGGAATATTTTGCCTAGTCGCAATGAAGCAATTTGGCGAGAGCGTTCAGACCAGAGTTGAGAAAATGAGAAAAGACATAGTCAAACATATCCCAGCACGATAAATCTTGGAAATTCTAAAAATCACTATTCTATTTAAAATATCATTAATTGCTTTCTATGGCTCTTGGACATTGGCCCAAGAGTCAAATTGCCAAAGCGAGAGGTACTACTTACTTTTAAAAAAGTTAACAAGTTCAATAATTCAAAATCAGCCTACTACCCTGTTTAAATGTCATAGCTTTCAAAGTGTCTTAGTTAACGATGAGACATTTGAAATAAAAGGATATGTAAAAATAAAAAAATGAAACTTAATCAATCTGGTTCAACCCAACTTTTTCTTTGCTTACTTTTACTCATGAGTCTTAGTGGACTTACAGCGATAACATTGAACAAAGTTATTATATACAAAAAGAACCGCATTAGATTAATGACTCTACTTTGTTTGCGAAAGTCACATTTCTACCAAAGCAAATTCATCAATGATATAAACTTGGCCAATAGGCTTATTCAGTTCTCATTCTATACTTCTAAAGTACCTAATCCAAAGATATCTATTCCTGCTAAAATTGCATTAAATTCACTTAAAGCTAAGCAACAAGTCGATCTCGCTATCTTCTATAAAAATATTTATAAAATAAAAGAGTGCTCAAAGATTACAAGGGCAAATATCGCATTAAACTCAATATATAAAATGAAAGGAAAGGTAATCTTTAAAAGAAATTTTGATGATACTACATCATTAGTTTCTAAGAAAAAGAAAGACTTCCTCTATTTCAGTAGTGAAAAAACAACTATAGAAACACCTCCTATTATTTTCAAATCTACATTTAACTTAGATAACCATTTTGACAGAAAGGTGAAAGTACTTACCAAGGGATATGAGATATGAATGAAGATGGTATTGCTGAGATTGAATTAGCTCTATATCTCTTTTTCCTAAGCTTAAGCATCGTTAGTTTTTGTAAAATAGATAAGCACTTAAAGACCGAAGAACAAAGGGAATTACATGACTTCAAAAGAGAATGGGATAAGTTCACCTCTAGAAATATACAAAGAGTCTACACAAAAGAAGAGTAAGTTAGAGAAAAAGAAAATAATCATTCAATTTATCATAATATTTCTCCTATCTCATATAGCTAGGACTCTTGTTCAATATGAGGAAGTTACTCCACATATAGAGCAAAAACAAATTCTTCAAGAAGGACATATACTAATGGAGCTTGAGGTCTCATCCATCATTCCTAACGATCAGTTGAAGGCCAATTTAATAAATCAACAAACACTGCAGGAAATCGAAAGTGTAAAAATAATAGAAAGAGAGATAACTCAAGATGGTCTACTGAGAGTCAAGCTTGAGGTTCCTAATAACAAATCGGCATGGATAATAAACAAACCTTCTAACTGGAAATTAATTCCTAATAGAAAAGTTATAACTAATAAAAGGGTTAACTATGAAATTCATTTCTAATCTAATTTTCTTAATTTCTTTTTCAACTTCTGCCTCTACTCCACTTATCCTAATTACTTATGAAGGTGAAGATAAGGAGTCTATGATTCAAATTGAGAGTGTAATGAACAACAAGTTTCAGGTTGGAAAAGAACTCTATAAAATTGAATATGGAAAATGCAAGAAGAGTGATTCAGTTGCAACTCATATCTGTATTGATAAAAATATGGACGTTAAAGTGATCTCTAGAAACGATGAAATTATGAATGAGATGCTTGGCGTTTACTGGAAATAAAAAAAGCCCACAATTAGCGAGCTAAATTTTATCAGAGCAGAATTTCTGCTCTTCAAATAAAGAAGCGATTACTTTTCTTGGTGGATCGCGAACTTAGGAGTTGTACCCTTGTTTCTATTCGCAGCCTTTCTTCTAGAACCAGCTTTAACTTTCTTATTTGATCTTCTAGTTTTTGTAATTCTTGTATTTGATACCATGATTACTCTCCTATATCTTAAAAACTTTAATTTCTTATTTAAATCTACACGAAGTAGAACCAATTTTTTACCCACTAAGGGCCAAGTTGTCAAAGTATTATTGGCCAACTCCTTAATTACAATAGCACCAAATGCGCTAAGTGTCTGTAATAATGTTAAAGAGGAGCCAAAATTTATTAACCTATCAATAGGAGAATACAGGAAACTTCCAACCAATGGCCTTGCAAACTATGCCACCAGCAATAAAGAGCTAGTCAGTATTAAACACTACGCAGCAAAAGCTAGCCTTATAGTCAGGGCAAAACATCAGGGTTTCAGCTCTCTAAAGGTCTGGAGCAAGGATGGCTCTGTCCTGGAGTACAATATTTTCATACATACAAAGATTCAGGCATCAAAAATTAGAATGACTAGACTTAAACTCGAAAGAATAGGCCTTAAAACAAGCATCATTGACTCCACAATCTCGGCCTGTGGAGATCTTAATAAATTAAAAGATATAAAACATCTGCACAATATCTTAAAAAATAAAGATTCTACTATTGAAATAGATAATCAAGTTAGACTTTCAAATCAACTTCAAAAAGAAATTGCTAATATGATCTACGGAAAACTACTTCAAAAGAAAATCACAACGGCCTTCTGTAAATTTGAACAAATTCCAATAAAATGTAAAATACCTAAATCCAATTTTGATTTAAAGTCTCTTACTGATTACTGGTTGAGTGAAATACCATTAGAACTTATTCAAACAGATGAGACTGACCTTCTTCCAAACTTTAAACTTAAAACTCGGCTCATTCTACTAGAGTCAGCGTCTAGTGAAGTAATGTCTCTTGGACTAGATAAAATTTCTAGTAAGTTTTATTCTTTAATAAAAAATGATTTAAATGCTTTCATAGGAAATAATCTTATATTCTTCGGGGATAAGAGTATTAAGTTATCCTCCATAGCGACTCCTGAAATCCTAACAAGAGTAAATCATAAAGGAGAAATTAGTATTGGAAGTGAAATACCTTTCACGCAAAAAACTAACGACGATTATTCTACGAATTGGAAATTTGCAGGACTAAAAATTCTGACAAAAGTTGAAAAAGAAAATGACCAATTTTTCTTAAACATTGAAACAGAGCTCTCAAGACCCGTTTCTAGTTCTAATACATCAACAATAAGTTCAAACAAAACTAAATCTCGAATTCAAATTAATATAAATGAATCTTTGAAGATCATCGATATTGGTCATCAAGGAATTCAGACTGAAGACAATTCACTCCCCTATTTATCAGAGATACCTATACTTGGAAAACTCTTCTCTTCAACATCAGAAATTGAAAGCTTTAAGAATATCAAAATATTTGTCCAACTAGAGAGAATGCCATGAATATTGCAGAAGATATTTATAAAATTAACAGAAAGTACATTATGACGTCTATCAATAGAAGTGTATATCCTGAGATTAAGAATATTTTTATAAATCTAGATCTTGAGTTTGGTGAAGATTGGCAAATACTTTTAACAAAACAAGATGTCCAAAAGTGGTTTTTATCAATTACTCAAATGAGTTATATTCAAATTGATAAAAATACAGAAGAAATAATTATTCACGACAATAATACTCTTCAAGAATTTAAGAATAATAAAAAACAAACAACTTCAACAAACCTTTCAACAGAAGACCTGAGTCTTAGTTTAAAGCTGCTGTGCTTAGAATATAAAATAGATTGGAATGTATCTAAACCATTTGTAAGTTTTAGAGCAATAATTCAAGGTAATCGAGTCAGAGTAACTCTAACCCATTCGTCGCTTTCAGAAGAACACTCTCATAAGTGCTCTATTAGAATATTAGGAACACAAGTCTACCCACTAGAGTCTTATTTCAATAATCATGCAGAGAAAGAAGTTATTAAAAAACATTTCTCCAACAAGAAAAACATTATAGTTTGCGGCTCAACAGGCTCAGGAAAGACATCTTTTCTCACATCTCTATTAAAAACGAGTGAAGATGACCAGCACGTTCTCATTATTGAAGATACTCTAGAGATCAAATCTCCTAATGACACAACGACAAGGTTTGTTGCAAATGACAAACCTAACCACTCTCTGAGCGATTATTGCTCCTATGCTTTGAGGATGAGACCAGAGAGAATAGTCCTAGGGGAAATTAGATCACATGAAGTTGTACCACTTATTCTAAATACAAACACAGGCCATAAAGGAATTTTAACAACTATTCATGCTAATAGTGCTCTTGATTGTCCTAGTAGGATATCAACTTTACTATGTCTATATTCGGGGATTTCAGGGATGAACAATGAGACAGCACTCGATTTAATCACCGCAGGTATTGATACCATTATTTTTTTAGAAAATAAAAAAGTTAAGAATGCGATCTCAATCATTGGACATGAGAGAGGAAAGGTTAACTATGAAGAGATTTTAAAACCCATGCATGAAGAACCTCTACAGCATTTCCAGTATCTTCGTTAGAAAATTTTAAAGAAATAAACTCATCAGTCTGCCTTTCAATTTCATAGCTTTTTAGACAATTGAATGGAAAATCCACATCTTCAGAGAGGAGTTTCTCACCTACAACTGTTAGAATATTATTCTCTAAAGCAATTCCTACAGGACCACTTTCTAGTGGTAGCTCATGTATGCTTGTCCCCACTTCAGAGGGAGATAGAGTTGACCTAACAAGGACTGGAAACTTCTTTCTTATTGCTGGCTCTAATGTTCTTTCAAATAAAACTTTTGCACCAAAATGGGCCAGGGACGCTGCATGCTTATAGCTTAAGTTTTCTATAAATTTTGCAGTATCGATTATTCGAGGGTCACAAGTAGCGACACCTGCAACATCTGTCCATATTGTAACTTCACTAGCATGTAACACCTCACCTAAAAGAGTAGCACTGAAATCAGAACCCTCACGGCCAAGGGTTGTCGTTTGCCCAGAGGTAGTTGATCCGATAAAGCCTTGAGTTATAACGAGGTCATTCTCAGTTAAAGATCCCCACTTCTCTATAGCACTACTAGTTTCTCCAATAAGTGGAGCTGCTAGATTCCAATGATCATTAGTGATGAGAACTTCTCTAACATCTTTTAGTATTACATTCTTAGTTGATACTCTTTGTAAGTATCTAGATAGAATTAAACTAGATAGCCTTTCTCCAAAACTATATAGAGAATCCATCTTACTAGGAGAAACCTCTCCATCGCCTTTCATTGAGCTTGAAATGGCCCTAAGCTCCGTCTCTAGTTCAAAAATAGATAACTCAATATCAAGCTCTAAATCTCTGGCAATCTCTCTATGTCGATCAAATAAAGTACTTATAAGTTTAGAAGTGAGATTCTCTTCAGAAAGCGAAGAGGACTTTGCAATAGTCTCAAGCTCATTGGTTGTATTTTTGGTTGCACTAACAACAACAACACCACAACGGTCTTGAGACAATATTATATTTGAAACTCTTTTTATGGCAGTAGCATCTTTTACGCTACTGCCACCAAACTTATATATCTTCAAAGAATTAATCTCTCGTAAGCTTCTTGTAAGTATGTCTTTTAGGATTCACTGCTGCATCACCTAGACGCTTACGCTTGTCTTCTTCATAATCAGCAAAGTTTCCTTCAAACCAGATTGACTCTCCATTACCTTCAAATGCAAGAATGTGAGTAGCAAGTCTATCTAAAAAGGCCCTATCATGGGAAATAATCACTGCACAACCAGGGAAGTCTACAAGAGCTTTCTCTAGTGCTTGAAGAGTATTTACATCTAGATCATTGGTAGGCTCATCCAGTAAAAGAACATTACCACCAGTAAGTAAAGTAGAAGCAAGGTGAACTCTGTTTCTTTCACCACCTGATAGCTCTCCAACCTTCTTCTTTTGGTC
Source organism: Halobacteriovorax sp. (assembly GCF_041587335.1). Taxonomy (GTDB): domain Bacteria; phylum Bdellovibrionota; class Bacteriovoracia; order Bacteriovoracales; family Bacteriovoracaceae; genus Halobacteriovorax. The sequence continues at coordinate 876 of NZ_JBFGYP010000023.1, read as the reverse complement.
TTCACCAGAAAAGTTAAACTTAGCAATGTAAGCTCTAGCGTTTACCTCTTGCTCACCTAACTTTAAAAACTCTGTTCCACCAGAAACAGATTCATAAATAGTCTTATTAGGGTCAAGTGCACGACCTTGATCAACGTAGCTCAACTTAACAGTCTCACCAACTTTAAATGTTCCACTTGTTGGCTCTTGCTCACCAGTAATCATTCTAAATAGAGTTGTCTTACCAGCACCGTTGGCACCAATGATACCAACAACACCACCTGGAGGAAGTTGAAAGTTTAGATTTTCATAAAGAACTTTATCATCAAATGCTTTTGCCACATCGTTTGCTTCGATTACCGAGTTACCTAACCTAGGTCCCACAGGAATAAAGAGCTCATTAGTCTCATTTCTTTTTTCTTGTGAGTCTCTAAATCTATCTTCGTAACTCTTTATTCTAGCTTTTGACTTAGCTTGACGGGCCTTTGGAGAACTTCTAATCCACTCAAGCTCTTCTTTCATTGCCTTTTGCTTTTTAGATTCTGTTTTTTCTTCCTGAGCTAGTCTCTTTGATTTTTGATCTAACCAGTCAGTGTAGTTACCTTCAAATGGAATTCCTTGCCCTCTATCAAGCTCAAGGATCCAACCAGCAACATTGTCTAGGAAGTATCTATCGTGGGTAACAGCAATTACTGTCCCTTTATATTGTTGTAAATGTCTTTCCAGCCACCATACAGTCTCAGCATCAAGGTGGTTTGTTGGCTCATCCAGTAAAAGAATATCTGGCTTTTGAAGAAGTAATCTACAAAGAGCAACTCTTCTCTTTTCACCACCTGAAAGAACACCACACTTCTGGTCACTTGGAGGGCATCTTAAAGCTTCCATCGCTAGGTCTAA
>NZ_JBFGYP010000022.1:0-35846 GCF_041587335.1 Halobacteriovorax sp. | reverse complement strand
GTAATAACAATTCTTTCTCTTTCTTGTTTACCGTGAACTTCAATATCTACTTTTGCTCTAACTTGAATAATTCCACGACCTGTATGATATGCAGACTTTATTCCTTCAGTTCCATGAATAGAGCCGTATGTAGGAAAGTCTGGACCAGGAATGTGTGCCATTAATTCATTAATAGTCATTTCTCTATTATCAATTAATTCTGATAGAGCACTCATAACTTCTGTTAAATTATGAGGAGGAATATTTGTGGCCATACCAACAGCAATACCTGAAGATCCATTTACTAATAGAGTAGGGATCTTTGTTGGTAATACTTTTGGTTCTTTTAATGAATCGTCATAGTTTGGTTGCCAATCTACAGTATCTTTATCTAAATCTTTCAGCATTTCTTCTGAAAGTTTCTTCATTCTAATCTCTGTATATCTCATCGCGGCAGCTGCATCACCATCAACAGAACCAAAGTTCCCTTGACCATCAACTAAGACATATCTCATTGAGAAATCTTGGGCCATACGTACAAGAGTGTTGTAAACAGCAGAGTCACCATGTGGGTGATACTTACCAATTACATCACCAACAACACGGGCAGACTTCATATATGGTTTGTTATGGTAGTTATTTAGGGCATACATTGCATACAATGCTCTTCTATGAACCGGCTTTAATCCATCTCTTACATCTGGAAGTGCACGACCAATTATTACCGACATTGCGTAGTCAAGATAACAACTCTTCATCTCATCTTGGATTGCTATAGGTGCAATATTTCCGTGATTTATTCCGTCACCATTACCTGGTGTATTATTTTCATCTGACATACTAATTCCTTATACGTCTAAGTTTCTAACGTTCAATGCATTCTCTTCAACAAATTGTCTTCTTGGCTCAACATTATCACCCATAAGAACAGAGAATACTTGGTCAGCTTCAATAGTGTCTTCAATACGAACCTGTAGAAGAGTTCTATTATCTGGATTCATTGTTGTTTCCCAAAGTTGCTCTGGGTTCATTTCTCCCAGTCCCTTATAACGTTGTATATAGGCACCTTGCTTTCCATCAACAATAATATGCTCAGCAAATTCATTTAAAGAATCAAACTCTTTAATTCCTGTTTTATCTTTTTCAATTGAGAATTTTGAACCTACGAATGATCTCATACCATCAAAACCATTTACTAAATCCGCATAGTCAGGAGATTCAATAAAGTAAGTATTCAGCTTAAATTTCTTTGTTCTACCTGTTGTACGAACATTGATATTAATCTGATTTGATTTATGAGCTAAATCTTCTGAGATTGAAAATGTATAAGTCTTAAGCGTATTAACTTCTTGTTCTTTAAAGTACGTAGTTAATTTATCTAGCTCAGCTTGTAGCGCTACCTTATCTTTTAAAACTTCAGAAGTTATATTTGATCTTTCAATTAATTGTCTTAAAAGTAGAGAATCAAAGTGAACATCGTAACTTTGTATTGTTTTCATATAATTTCTATACTTATTAACAAGTACTTTTGCTTCATCAGCAGAAATCTTCTCACCTTTGGCAATTATCTCAGAATCTTTCAATGCATTTGTTGTTAAGAAGGCCTCTAATTCTTTTTCATCTTTAAGATACTTTTCTGACTTTCCTTTCTTGAATTTAAAAAGTGGTGGTTGTGCAATATAAACATAACCATTTTCTATTAGCTCAGGAAATTGTCTATAGAGTAGAGTAAGAATTAATGTTCTAATGTGTGAACCATCGACGTCGGCATCGGTCATAATAACAATTTTATGATACCTAAGTTTTTTAACATCAAATTGTTCTTTACCAACTCCCGTACCCATAGCTTGAACAATCATTTTAATTTCATTGTTAGCAAGCATTTTATCGTAACGAGCTTTTTCAACATTTAGAATCTTACCCTTAAGAGGTAAAACTGCTTGAGTTTTTCTATCTCTACCTTGCTTAGCAGATCCACCGGCCGAGTCACCCTCAACAATGTAGATTTCTGAACGTGCAGGATCTTTCTCTTGGCAGTCTGCCATTTTGCCAGGAAGACCTGATACAACGAGAGCAGACTTTCTTCTTGTAAGTTCTCTTGCTTTTCTAGCGGCTTCTCTAGCTGCTGCAGCATCTACAGATTTCTTAATAATTGTTTTTGCTAAACTAGGGTTTTCCTCTAAGTATTGCTTTAATTGCTCACCAACTAATGAGTTAACAATTCCTTCAACTTCAGAGTTACCTAACTTATCTTTTGTCTGACCTTCAAATTGTAACTCTGGTAATTTAATCGAGATAATGGCAGTCATACCTTCTCTCATATCATCACCAGTTAAGTTCGACTTAAGTCCTTTTAATAAATTGTTTTCTTTTGCATAAGCATTTAGAACTCTTGTTATCGCAGTTTTAAAACCTGAGATATGTGTACCACCACCAGGAGTACAAATTGCATTTGCATATCCTGATAAAACTTCAGAGTAAGAGTCTGTCCATTGCATAGCAACTTCTACTTCGTAATCTTCTCTGGCCTGTGAAAATGCTATTACTTTTTTATGAACAGGTGATTTAGCTCTGTTTAAATAAGTTATGAATTCTGCAATACCACCTTCATAACAAAAAAGATCTTTCTTATCAGTTCTTTCATCTTTTAAAGAAATACTTAAACCTTTATTTAAAAAGGCCATTTCTCTAAATCTATTTGCTAGGGTATCGTAATTATATTCATGAACTTCAAAAATTTCATTATCCGGCTTGAATGTAATAGATGTTCCAGTTTGTTTCGGATCATCTAAATCGCCAATAATCTCTAGTGGAGAAACAGCTTCACCTCTTTCAAACTTAAGAAGATGTAATTTTCCATGCTTCTTAATTTCCATCTTTACCCATTTAGATAGGGCGTTAACTACTGCAGCACCAACTCCGTGTAGACCACCAGAAACTTTATATGCTCCACCATCTTCATTGAACTTCCCACCAGCGTGTAGTTTTGTATATACAAGCTCTGCAGCTGAACATCCCTCAGTAGGGTGCATATCCGTAGGAATACCTCTTCCGTTATCTACAACAGTTACAGAATTATCAACATGGATAATAACTCTAATTTCTGTACAGTATCCTGCAAGTGCTTCATCAACAGCGTTATCAACAATCTCATAAACGCAATGATGTAAACCTCTATTAGAAGTGTCACCAATGTACATACCAGGTCGCTTTCTTACGGCTTCTAAACCTTCTAGAACTTTAATTTGGTCAGCATCATACTTTTCGCCAACCTTAGAAATTGATGTGTTTTCAGTTTCCAAAGATACTCCTATAAATCCATTTAATATCTAATTCATCTTAAATTAGGCATGTTCGCGATTGAACCTGCTTGGACATAAATTTTATTAGCACCATGAATGGTTTCTAATTCTTCTTTAAATTTTTCATTCGCTGTCGTTATTAAAACTTGAAACGAACTCCTCTCTAAATACTCTATTAACTTCTGCCACCGATTTCTATCTAGCTCACCAGAGACGTCATCAATTAGTACCATAGGGAAGGAGTTAAAGTTATACCTAAACAGCTCGATATAGGCAAATAAGAGGCTCAAATAGCTCATTTTTTGTTGTCCTAGAGAACAATATTCAAAAGAATTTAAACCATCGAAAAGAAGCACATAGTCATCCTTGTGAACACAGTAAGTTGTGTGACCTACAATTTCATCTTTCGGAAGTCTTTCTTGCAACATGTTAAATATGTCGTTTTCACTAAGACCTATTACTCTTGAATCTAGAGATATTTTTAATAAATGCTCTTCACTAAATATTTCTTTAAAAGTTTGAGTGCAATAATCTTCAATTCTATTTAAAAAATTAATCCTAGTTCCAGTTAAAATATAACTATATCTAGCTAACTCAATATCAATGGCATTAATTTGTTCTCTGTACATTGCTGGTTTTTTACTAAGCAATGAGTTTCTAAATCTTAGAGATGAATTATACCTGGACAGACATTTCTTATAATTATTATCTAATTGCGAAATATGCTGATCCATCCATTGTCTTCGAAAACTTGATGTATTGTGAAATGCATATGAATCAAATGGATTTATAAAAACTATTTTAAGATCAATCTTTTTTTTCATTGGCTGGCCATCCACATACCATTGTGTTGAGGATGAATCCATTTTTGCGGATATGCTCATTCTATTTTCTTGATCATCTAAAAATACTGAGGAAAATATTATTTCAGGTTGTTCACAGTCGATACCTAAGAATTGTGGAAAACCGGTGTTTTTACGAAAAGATTTTCTTGTACTGAGAACATGAAGGGCTTCTAGGATATTTGTTTTGCCATTTCCATTTTCACCTAGAATACAATTTATACCACTATTGAATTCTATTATATCTGGCTGCAAGTTTCTAAAGTTTGTAACTTGCAGCTTAGAAATTTTAAAACTTTGCATTAAAGTTTCAGAGGCATAATAATTCCTAAATAATTAGGAAGTGAATTTGATTTAATTATTATTGGACTTAATTCATTATTCAACTCAAGAGATATTTCTCCTTCGTCAAAAGAATGTAAAGTATCAATTAAGTACTTTGCATTGAATCCAATCTCCATTTCTTTTCCGTTGTAATCTACAGGCATTGTCTCCATTGCATCACCAAGTGATGGATGGTTAGCTGTTAAAGTCATTGTTTGATCTGCTAACTTTAATCTTACACCGTTTGATTTTTCATTAGACATGATTTTAATTCTTCTGATGGCATCAAAGAAAGAGTTTCTATCAGTAGTCATTGTGTATGTAGTCTTATTTGGAATTACTGCTTGGTATTTAGGATACTCTCTAGCAATCAATCTTACTGATAAGAAATATTCATTTTTTGCATTAACGTATAAAAATGTATCGTCAACTGATAATTCTATTTCTGTATCTGGGTAAGTTTCAGAAATCTTTTTAATTTCAAAGATTCCTTTTCTTGGAATAATAATTCCATTTATTAATGTTTCGTTATTACTTTCTGAAAGATCTGTTTCTAGTAAAGAAAGTCTATGTCCATCAGTTGCAACTGCTCTCAATTTAGAATCAATTTCTTGTAGGTAAATTCCATTCAAGTATAATCTTGTTTCGTCGTTAAGTACTGCGTATGACGTCTTGTTGATTATATTTGCTAGTTGTTCACTTGATAGTTTGAACTTATTCACTTCTTGGTTAAAAACTAACTGTGGAAAGTCATCTGCTTTATAAATTAAAAGTGAGTAGTGTATATCTCCACAATTTAATTTTAATGTATTTGAAGAATCGTCTAGTGAAAGTTCTATTTCTGTTCCAGGTAATTCTTTTAAAATATCAAATATATTTTTAGCATTTACACAAAACCTTCCAGGGTTTTCCACTTCAGCGTTAATAACTACTTTTGAAGAAACTTCTAAGTCAGTTGCTGAAATATTTAATTGAGCATTTGAAGTTTCAATTAACGTGTAAGTTAATATTGGTCTAGAGTTTCTCTTGTCTACAACCGATAGAACTTTATTCAAAGCTGATTTTAAATCTTCTGTGTGAAGTTTGATTTTCATATTTTATGTTTCCCTTAATTTCGTGTAGAAATATTTATCCTTATCAGATTACTAAATCAATGTACTTTTTCAAATTCTTTTGAATTCCTTTTCCTTTATATATTTATATTTAATTTATATATATTATATATACAGTGTGGATAAGTTTATAACTTCAGAAAAATCAATATTAAAGGATAGTTGAGTGTCTTTCTAATTATGAGTTAATATGTATAACTTTGTGGATTGAGATTAGCTGTTTCGTATATTATTTTTTTACTCATAAAAATAATTTTTTATACAGAACTATTCACGGCCTTATTCACAACACTTAGCGTAGTTAATTATGCTATTTGTTATTTCTCTTTTTCTTACTCTATTTTTCCACATTTTATTCACTTGTTAATAACTTTTTTACTCACTTGGTATATCTTGTTAATAAAAGTTATCCACTATTGTTTATAAGACATATTTTATTACTTAACTTATTGTTATTATTGTCATTAATTACTCACGGCCTTTGTGGACAAGTTGTGAATTTATGTTTTGGGCCGTGAGTTATGGATAAAGTTTGGAGTTATTCATAGCGAGGCCGTGGATAACATTTTTTGAATATTCATTTACTCACTAAAAATTATGAATAAATGGATAGTCATTTGTTCATAAGTTAATAAGTGAGTACAGGCCCTCTGAGTTGAGGGCCGATATTTTATAATTTAATGTGTTTTTATTTATAAGGTATTTTCTATTGTGATAATATCTCTAGAAAGTGAGATATCATTTATCATTTTTTCTTTAATAGTTCTTTCTGCGTGGACTACTGAGCTGTGATCTCTTCCGCCGTAGAAGCGACCAATCTCTTCTTGTGTAGCATTTACTATCTTTCTTGATAGATACATCGCTACAAATCTTGCATTTACTATATCTTTTGTTCTTGCCTTAGACTTAAGATCTGGAACAGGTATCTTAAAATGTTGAGAAGCTGCTTTAGCTACTATATCTAATGTTATCTTTCTCTCTACATCACTTGAGCTTAGTCCCAGAATGTCTTTAACCATCTCTGTGTCTACTTCTACATTCATTACGTCAGCATAGGCGCATAGTTTTACTAGTGACCCTTCTAACTCTCTAATGTTTGTTTTTATTGAATTTGCAATTAGAGTAAGGATGTCATCTTGTAGATATAGATCAAGTTCGTAAGCCTTTCTTTTTAGTATTGCGATTCTTGTTTCAAAATCAGGCTTCTGAATATCGATTACAAGTCCCCATTGAAGCCTTGTTTTTATTCTTTCTTCGATACCATCTATTTCTTCTGGGGATTTGTCAGAAGTGAATATTAACTGCTTACCGTTTGTGTAAAGACCGTTAAACACATGAAATAACTCATCCTGTGTTCCTTTCTTACCTTTTAGTTCATGGATATCATCTATCATTAGAACATCAATTTTCTTAGTAAACTTCTCTTGGAATGCGTCTACAGTCTTCGTCTTTACTGATTCAATATACTCTTTCATAAAATCTCTCGCAGTAGTTAGATAAACTACATATTGAGGGAAGTTATCTTTAATACCATTAGCAACAGCGTAGAGAAGGTGTGTTTTTCCAAGTCCAGAATTTGAATGTATATAAAGAGAAGGATATTTACCTTGATCACCGGGAGTTCTTGATATTGCCACTGCAGTAGCATGAGCAAGATTATTTGATGGACCTACAATAAAGTTGTCAAAAGTCTTAGTCGGGTCAATATTCATTCCTGGATCACTCATGTGTTGAATGTATTGACTCTCAATTTTAGAAAGTTTGTCATTAGTAGTAGGGGATAGGTCTAATGTAAATGTAGCTTCTCCCGCAGATTTTGGCTTTTCAGTTATTTGGTTTTCTTGAATATTATTTTTTGAATCATTTTGATTCTCAATATTAATTATGATTTCGTATTCTTTTCCAAGAACTTCTTTGATTGTTGACTTCACTTCATTGGCGCAATGCTTTAAAATCATTGTCTTTATAAGCTGGTTACTTACATTAAAAACAATTGAGTCCATTGTTATGTTTGTAAGTTTAAAAACACCTGTGAAGTATGCATTGTATTTCTGGGGGCTTAAGCTATTTTCTAATGCTTCTAGAAAAGAAGATTCTATAGTTTCAAATTCTTCAGCAGAAAAAATTTCTTCAACGCTATTAATAGATTGCTCTTTTATTTCATCTTTTAGGAATTTAAGTTCCTTTAAGCTTCTGTTTTCATTGAAAACATCATTTGTGTTTTGGTTATTGTTGGACTTTAGGAAATGCTCGAATGGGAACTCTTGGCTCATCTGTTTCTATCTCCGCTATGTGTAGTTTCAGTCTCTGCTTGTGTGGGTGCAAATTTTTAGCATGGCCAATTGGGATTTCCAAACAAATCTTGAGATTTTTTTCGCAGGGCCAAAAAATATGAAAAGAATGGTAAAATTTTGCAAAGGGCCATTGACCTTTTTAAAACCCATGTGTAAATGTTATCCTTCGTAAATTAAAGTTAAATGTTAATACATAGATAAGGTGGAGCGATGAGCAAGAGAACTTGGCAACCGAAAAGAAAGAAAAGATTAAGAGTTCACGGATTTCTTAAGAGAATGTCTACAGCTGGCGGAAAGAATATAATTAACGCTAGAAGAGCTAAAGGTAGAAAGCAACTTACTGTTACTACTGGTTCTAAATAATATTCTATGGTCGATAATAGCTACGATAAATCATATCGTCTCTTATCGACCCAGGATTTTTCCTATCTAAGGAAGAACTCTAAAAGATTCAAATCAAAATGGTTAATGGCTTATTACAAGCCATCGCGCATCCTTGTATCAAGTTCACATTCAAGAATTGGTTTTTCTATCACGAAGAAGGTTGGAAATGCCGTTATTCGCAATAGATATAAGAGAATTATGAGGGATATGTTTAGGCAATCTAGCTTAAAGGAAAAGGGGCTCGATATTCTAGTTATTGTCTCTCCCTATGTTACAAAAAATAATAAAACAGTTGAAGATCAAGAAAAGTGCTTAAGAGAATCTTTTAATCATTTACTTAATACATTATAGAATCAAAACTTTCCTAGCTATTACCATTGTGGTATTTATCAAAACAAAAATTTTCATTCCTAATTGGAGTTTATTAAATGAGCAATGATCAAAAACGTATGTTTTTAGCAGTGGTTCTTTCAGGACTAGTGCTATTTGGTTGGCAGACTTATTTTGCACCTGTGCAAAAGCCAATCGTAGAAAATGCAGCGACTAAGCAAATTAACGCTAAAACTGCACAACAAAATTCTAACACTCAAGTATCGCAAACAGTTACTAATACTGTTGATAAAGAGGTTCCAACTTCTGTTGAGTTTGAAAGCTTTACTCTTGCAAATAACGATCACTCTGTTGTTATTAACTCAGACTTATCTATACAAGATTTTGAAAACCCTGGTGCAGCGTTTGATTTCTTCGCTACTACTGGTGTTAAAAAACCATTCGCAATTGAGATAAGTAAGGGAGCAAGATTTGCTCCTCATAATTTTTCTTTTAAGCAAATAGATAGCTCTCATATTGCAGGAACTAATTCTGATCTAGGAATAAATGTAGAATTTATTATGGATGAGATGGGTAAGGTTTCTTATAAGTTTGATTCTCAAGAGGCCTTCGATTTTAGAGTTATTTTTAGCTCAACAAAGAGAGAGGAAGAGAACAGACAAATTAGACAGTTCAGCTACTATACTCAAGATCTTGATCACATGACTGTTGGTGATGTTGATGAAGAAGACGGGAAAATGAGATGGATTGCTATCGATTTCAATTTCCATATATTTGCAATGACTTTCAAAGAGCCATTAGCAGCTAGGCTTAACACTACTGAGTCAGGACAGTTTAGATCATCATTTGTTAATTCAGTTCAAAATGTAGAAGGTTCGATAGTATTTTCTAAGAAGAACTATGATCTACTTGCGAAGCTTGGTGATAAGTTAGATCTTTCTATTGATTTTGGTTTCTTTGGAATTATATCAGTACCTATTCTTAGAGGACTTCAGTTCGTACACGACTATTTTCCTAACTATGGTATAGCAATTATAATTCTAACTCTTTTGATTAGAACAATTATGTTTCCTCTTCAGTACAAGTCTTTCAAGTCTATGAAGAAGATGCAAAAAATTCAGCCTCAATTAACTAAGTTAAAAGAAAAATTTAAAGATGATCCACAAAGAATGCAGAAAGAAACAATGGAAGCATTCAAGAAAGCTGGTGCTAACCCTTTAGGTGGTTGTCTTCCGTTAATAGCACAAATGCCTATTTTCTTCGCATTTTATCAAGTTCTTTATAACGCTGAAGAGTTCGTAGGATCACCATTCTTTGGTTGGATTCACGACCTTTCTATTAAAGATCCATACTATGTACTACCTGTGCTTATGGCGCTTGCTATGGCCCTTCAGACGCGTCTGAACCCATCTCCAACAGCGGATCCGACACAGAAAAAAGTTATGATGATAATGCCTCTTGTATTTGGTTTCATTATGAAGGATTTACCAGCAGGTCTTAACCTCTATATCTTCACTTCCACTATTTATGGTGTAGGTCAGCAACTTTTAGTTTACAGACTTACTGATTAATTATGATTCATTTATACGATGATAGGCCTATTATTGCATGCAGTACTGGTTTACAGACTAATAGTGCTATAGGCCTTATTCGTATTTCTGGATTTGATCACATTACTCAATTTCAAAAATTCTTTAAAATAAATCTTCATAAAATTAAAGTTAGATATAGTCATTTTAGTGCCCTCATTGATGGAGAAAGTGTTTTAGATGAAGTTGTATTAACTTACTTTGAAGGCCCTAATAGTTATAATGGTGAGAATACTCTTGAATTAGGTGTGCATGGTAATCAAATTAATATACAGAGAATTATTTCTTTATTTATTGATAGTGGATTAGTTCGTGCAGCTAAAGAGGGTGAGTTCTCTTATAGAGCACTAAAGAATAAGAAACTAACACTTTCACAGGTTGAAGGCTTAGACTTACTTTTAAATGCAAGTTCATCTTTTATGTTAGATCAGGGTCTGCAGGTCCTATCTGGTGACTTACATAAGCAATACCTTGGTCTTCATGCTTCATTTTTGAAGTTAAAGTCTTCAGTTGAAATTAGCATTGATTTTTCTGAAGATGTAGGTGAGGAGCAATGTGAGGTTCTCTTAGCTGAAGCACTTAAGGAATTTAAGTCAAAAGTCTCTACTTTATGGAGAAGGGTGCAGTCAAATAAGAGTGACTTAGTTAACCCTTCTATCTCTCTTGTTGGTCAAACTAATGCAGGTAAGTCATCACTTTTTAATTTACTTCTTTCTAATGATCGCTCAATTGTTTCAGATCAGGCCGGAACTACACGAGATTACGTTTCAGAGTATTTAACAATTAAGGGAAATACATTCAGACTTGTTGATACTGCAGGTATTAGAGAGACTGATGATCAAATTGAACAAATTGGAATTCAAAGGGCTATTGATATCTCATCAACTTCCTTCTTTAAAATACTGGTTGTTAATCCTCTTCAAACAAATATTGAAGATTATAAAACACTTGAGGGTGAGAAGTTTGATTTAGTTATAATTTCTCACTTAGACCAATTGAAGAATTTTAATACGTCTGCATTCTTATCAAACTTACCAAGTGCAGATGTAGCAATTATTGCTGATCTATCGATGAACACTACTACTTTTACTATTGTAGATAGTGGTTCTATAGGACCAAACTCAATAAACGGTCCTATGGGGGCAAGTGAACCAGAAAGTATTGGTTCTATAGGACCAGAGTATAGTGGTCCTATGGGGGCAGAATCTACGAAAAAAAGTGGTCCTATAGAACCACTAGAAGATACTATCCAATTACTTGTTTTGAAGAAATTTAATTCTCTCTGTAGTGATAATCCGTTATTAGTTTCTAGACACCGGGAGTGTGTAAATAATATATATTTATCGTTATCGGAATTTAAGTCACTTACGGAAAATATAAACGATATTGCCATTATCTCATCAGAATTAAACATACTTGAAGCTAAAGTATCGGAATTATTAGGTATAATTTCTCCTGATGATGTTTTAAATAATATCTTTTCCAATTTCTGCATCGGAAAATAGGGTTTTTTTACAATATTTTCAATTATTTATGGACTTTTATCTCTAAAGTGTTTAAATCTCTCTACAAATTTTTTAATTGTTCCATGTGGAACATTTCTTATTTTTAAATCTAAAAAGTTCCACGTGGAACAAGTTAGAGGTTTTAATGCAAGAATATGATATTGCAATAGTGGGCGGTGGACACGCAGGAGTTGAAGCCGCATGGATTTCTTCCCAGTTTGATCTAAAAGTTTTGATTCTCTCGATGCCTGGAGTTGGCCTTGCTTCTGCTCCCTGTAACCCAGCGATTGGTGGAGTAGGAAAAGGGCAAGTTGTTAGAGAGATAGATGCTCTTGGTGGACTAATGAGTAGGATAGCAGATAGTTCTGCAATTCAATACAGAATATTAAATGAATCAAAGGGCTATGCAGTTCAGTCTACAAGGGTACAGGTCGATAAAGATTTATATACAAAACATGCAGAAGATTTTATTGAAAATGTAGATAATATAAATGTTGTTAAGGAAAAAGTCGTATCAATAGAAGAGTCAGGTAAAGGCTTTCTGATAGAAACAACCTCATCTAAATTCTCTACATCAAAATGTATAGTTACAACAGGAACATTCTTAAATGGAAAGCTTCATACAGGTGAAGTGTCAACTGTTGGTGGACGAGTAGATTGTGAAATGTCTCCAGGTATGAAAGAGATATTTTCTAAGGTTTCAACACTTGAGACAAGGTTTAAAACAGGAACACCAGCCAGAGTTAACAAAGATACACTAGATTATTCTAAGTTTGTTGAGCAAAAGAGTGACCCAAAGACTAAGAACTTTTCTTCATTAAATAATCCATATGAAAGATTCGTTGAGCAGGTCTCTTGCTATATAGCTCATACTAATGAAGATACATTAAATATTATTAGAACAAATAAAGAACGATCTCCTATATATAACGGTCAAATCAAAGGTGTTGGACCTAGATACTGTCCGAGCATAGAAGATAAAGCATTTCGTTATCCAGATAGACATTCACATCATGTCTTTGTTGAACCAGAAGGACTTAAAGCCAATACTATTTATCCAAATGGTGTCTCAACAAGCTTACCAAAAGAAGTTCAACTTGAGTTTTTAAGAACTATAGAAGGTTTTAGCGAGTGTGAAATAGAGGTTTATGGTTATGCAGTAGAGTATGATGTTGTAGATACTTCAAAGTTAAGCGATTGCTTAGAATATATTGATTTGCCAGGTCTTTATTTTGCTGGACAAGTAAACGGAACTTCTGGTTATGAAGAAGCTGCTGGACAAGGTTTGATTGCTGGTGCAAATGCTGCTCTTTCTCTTCTCAATAGAGATAAGCTAGTATTGGATAGAGCAGATTCCTATATAGGCGTAATGGTAGAGGATCTAATTTCTAATAAAAGGGATGAGCCTTATAGATTATTTACAGCTAGGTCTGAGAATAGATTATACGTAAGAGAAGATAATTCTATAAATAGAATGGCCAAGTATAGAAACTCTCTTGGTTTAAATACTGAAGTAGATACATATCAACAAGCATTCTTAGATGAGTACGATATATTATGGAATCTTGTTAAGAAAACTAGTATTTATGCTACTCCTGATAACAAAGCATACTTCAAGGAAGTTAAATATGGTGAGCTTTCAAAGAATATAACTCTGGAAGAGCTTATTAAAAGAAGCCAAGTTGATCCTGTAGAAACGCTTGAAAGAGAATTAAAAAATAGAGGAGTGATCTTTACTCCTGAAGTTGTATACGCTTGTGCCATTTCAATTAAATATGAAGGGTATATCAATAGATCAACAATAGAGAATGAGAGAATTTATAGACTTGGTAAGAAGCAGATCAATTGGAAGTCTATCGTTAGTGGAAATATATCTAATGAGTGTAGACAGAGGATAGAAGAAGTTAAACCAACAACATTCTCACAACTACAGAGAATAGATGGCATTAGGCCAGCAACTTTAGCTTACGTAGCAGGAAACATTATTCAATGAAAGAATTTGCAAAAAAATATCATGACTTACTAACAGGTGAATACAAAGGGATTAACCTTACTAGAATTACAACATTTGAAGAATTCTACCAAAAGCAGATTGTCGATTCAGTTCTTCCCCTCGAAGTAAGTAAGGTCTTTAAGAAATCGATAGAGAGTACAAAGGTAGTAGTAGATATTGGTTTTGGTGGAGGGTTTCCTATACTTCCGTTGGCCTATCTTTATCCAGATAAAAAATTTGTGGGCTTTGAAGCTAGAGCTAAGAAGGCAAAGGTTGTGCAAGAGATTGCTCAGAAACTTGGACTCAAGAATGTTAAATGTTATCACCATAGAGTCGAAACAATTAATATAGACATACCAGTTGTTATTACATTTAAAGCAGTAGGAACAATTGAAAAATTCCTCCCATTAATTAAGTATAGAGAACAAACGACGGTTTATTTTTATAAGGGTCCATCATTCTATGAGCTTGAAGAATTAGAGCCAGTAGAAAAGAAATGGAAGGTCGTCGAGGAGTTGTTCTACGACCTTGAAGGAACAGATGGTAGAACACTTATTGGATTAAAAAATAAAACTGTTCCACGTGGAACATTAAAAAAAGAGATTAAAAATCTTGTCAATCTATCGCAACTAATCTAAATTTTTAAAACACACAAACTATCCTAGGGGAGACCTAAATGGCTAAAATCATTGCTATGATGAACCAAAAGGGTGGAGTTGGTAAAACGACTTCTACCATTAACCTTGCAGCATGCTTAGCAGTTGCAGAAAAGAGAACTCTAGTTATTGATCTAGATCCTCAAGGAAACGGAAGTATAAGTTTAGGGCTTGATGCTACGCAGCATACGGAGTGTAATGTCTATCACGCAATGATAGGTCATGCTCCAATGAAAGAAGCAATTTATCAAACAGAGCTACCATTTCTACATATATGCCCAAGTGATAATAACCTCTCTGGAGCTGAAATTGAGCTTGTGAGCCTATTTGCGAGGGAAGCTAAGCTGAAGATGGCATTCGAGCCAATAATGGACGATTACGACTATATTTTAATCGACTGTCCTCCTTCTTTAGGCCTTCTTACTGTGAATGCTCTAAATGCAGCAGATACATTTATTGTACCAATGCAAACAGAGTATTTAGCAATGGAAGGTTTAGCTCAATTATTAAATACAGTAAGATTAATTAAAACTAGTTTAAATCCTCAGTTAAAAATGGATGGAATTCTTTTAACGATGTTTGATGGTAGATCTAGTTTACATAAGCAAGTAACAGGCGAAATAAGAAAACATTTTGGAGAAAAAGTTTTCGAAGCTGTTATTCCAAGAAACGTTAAGCTTGCTGAATGTCCAAGTTTTGGAAAGCCTATTATTCTTTATGATATTGAATCTAAAGGCAGTGAAGCATACCTAGCATTGGCCAAGGAAGTGATCTTGAAAGAGAGAGAGGCTGAAGGACTACCAGAATTACCGGTAGAAGAACAAAAAGCAACAGAATTGCCAGAAGTTCCTAATTTAGAAAATTCTCAAATTCAATCACAAGACCAATTACAATAGGCGAGGTATTCAATGGCAAAAAAAGTAGCACTTGGAAAAGGTATAGGATCATTAATATCAGGCGCAAATAATGATGCAGTTCTTGGTAATTTAAAAAATAAAATGACGTTTACTGAAAGTGAGAACACACAAGAATCAAAACAAGCAGAAGTTAAAACAGTAGTTGAATATCAACCAGCAATGATTGAAATTTCAGAAATTAAAACAAATCCAAATCAGCCAAGAAAAATATTTAAAGAGAAAGAACTAGAAGAACTATCTCTATCTATTAAAGAGAATGGAGTAATACAACCAGTTATAGTTGTTCAACTTGATAAAGGTTATGAGCTAGTTGCTGGTGAAAGAAGATTGAGAGCATCAAAGCTTGCAGGTCTTACTAAAATTCCTGCTGTTGTAAAGAGAGCAACTGATAGAGAAAAGATGGTAATGGCCATCATTGAAAACGTTCAAAGATCAGATTTAAATTGCGTTGAAGAAGCTCTGGCTTATTACCAATTAATGGATGAATATAATTTAACTCAAGAAGAAGTTGCTAAAAAACTTGGTAAAGAAAGGTCAACAGTAGCAAACTTCTTAAGGGTATTAAAACTACCTAGAGATGTAATTGAGTTACTTCAAAAAGAGTTCTTATCTTTTGGGCATGCTAAGGTTTTAGCAGCAGAAAAAGATAGAGAAAAAACAATTAGGTTTGCAAACGAAGCAGTAGCAAATAACCTTTCTATAAGAGAGTTAGAAAAGCTAATCAAGTCTAGGAAAAACTTTAAAGAGCCTAAGGCAGCGAATCCATTTTTCGATGAAAAATTAGATTCTTTAAAACAAAAATTAGAAAAGAAAACAGGTTTTCATTTTCAAATGAACTCTAAGAAAAACGGAGCAGGACAAATTGTTCTTAAGTATTCTAATGAAGCAGAGTTTAATGATATTTTTGAATATTTAATGAATAGCTAAAAAAAACTGGTCCCATAGGACCAGTTTAAAAGTGGTTCTATGGGGGCAAAAAGAATGGTCCTATAGAACCAGTAAATGGAAGACAAGATGCAAAACAGTGAAAAAGATATTTCAGCAATTATTGAAGAGGGTTGTAAGTTTGAAGGCAACCTATCATTTAATGGAGTTGCTAGAATTGCAGGAATTGTAAATGGAAGTATTTTTTCTAACGATACTGTAATTGTTTCTGAGGGTGCCATTATTAACGCAGATGTGAATGCAAATGTGATTTTAATATCAGGTACTGTGAAAGGGAATATTAAAGCATCCAGCCGAGTAGAAATAATAAAGCCTGCACGATTTGAAGGTACAATTACAACGCCTAGCTTAATTGTAGAAGAGGGCGTTATCTTTCACGGTACAACAAAAATGCGTGATCAAGACAATTAGTAAACAAAAACAGTACTAATACCTATGTCAGAATTACATTTTTCTTAACAGATAATTCTTAAATTCCTTGACGTTATACGCCCTTAAAAGTATTCATTAAGGTCGTTTATACACATGAATCGTAAAATTAATTCTCCAATATAGAGAGAAATTAATAGAGTTAGGAGCCCAGGCAGTATGGATACTTTCCTTAATATTTTTAAAAGTTTAGGTGCTGATTTTACATTCTTTTATCAGCTAGCATTAGTTTTAGTTTTTTACTTTGCTTTAAAGTATTCCCTATTTGGAAAACTTCAAGAAGTGTTAGAACTAAGAGAAAACAAAACTACGAAATTAGAAGGCAATGCAAATAAGAAATTTGCAGAAGCTGAAGAGCTTGCTCAAAAGTATAAATCTGAACTAAGTAAAGCAAATCAAGAAGCGTACACATTCTTAACTGATAAAAAGAATAATGCACTTGATGTTCAAAAATCAAAATTAAAAGAAGTAGAGAATCAATTAAATATTCAAGTAGAAGCTAAGAGAAAAGAATTTATGGCCGAGCTTGAAGTACATAAAAACAATGTACTAAAAGAAGCTGATTCTTTATCTGGTGATCTTGTAAATAAATTAACAAATTAATAAGGATATATAGAATGTTGAAGTTAATTGCTTTAATTCTAACAGCTACTGAAGTTCATGCAGCTGGTGGAGCGGCCCACGGAGGTCACATTTCTGAACTTATGCTTCCAGCATGGAACTTTATTCCTCTAGTGATTGTAATGATTGTACTTTTAAGAAAGCCAGTCAGTGCAGCCTTTACAAAAAATGCTGAAGACGTAGAAGCTCTTTATAATGTAGCTGAACAAAAAGATAAAGAAGCTCAAATCAAGCTTGATATGTATGAAAAGAAAATGAACTCTCTTAAGGCAGAATCTGAAAAGATTATGAAAGAAACTAAAGAGCAAGTTGGTAACTTTGAAAAAGAAAGTGCTGAAGAAACAGTAGCAATGATTGAGAAGTTAAATACTGATGCTGATCAAAAAGTTAACTACGAAAAGAATCAGGCAGTAAAAGCAATAAATGCATCTCTAGTAGATGAGGTAATTGCAAAAGCAAAATCTAAGATTAATGAAAATAAAGAATATAAAGACAAAGTTACTAGTAATCTAGTTTCTGAAATCTAACTTTTGGTGGTTAAGTAATGAAAGAACAAATTGTTGCAAAAGCCTACGCTCAATCACTTATCGAATTAGCAAACGAAGCTAATGTTGATGCTGCGAAAGAGCTTACGGATTTAAATGTTCTTATAAATAAGAACAACAATCTAGAAAACGTACTGTTCTTAGATGTTTTTACAGTTGAAGAGAAGACTAGTGTAATGAAAGAAGTTCTTTCTAAGTTAGGCTTATCTGCAATCGTAACTAACTTTGTTAATTTTTTAATTAATGAAAAAAGAATTAGTATTTTTCCTCTTATCTTTAAAGAAGTAATTGTGATTGATGATCATAACAAAGGCTTCTTGAGAGGAACGATTGAAGGTAGTGATTCTGATGTATCTCCAGAGTTTAAAACTAAGATGACAGCATATCTTAAGGATAAACTAGGTTTAACAACAGAATTAACATATGTACAAAATGAAGACATCACAGCAGGTTACAAAGTAACTGTAGAAGATCTACAGCTTGATGCTTCGTTAGATAATCAATTAGCAAAATTTAAAGATTCAGTATTAAGTGAATAATTATTAAAGAGGTATCAAATGTCGATGAACCCAGAAGAAATTACGAGCATTATTAAAAGTAGAATTGCCAATTTCGAAACTAAATTACAAGTGGATGAAGTAGGTACAGTTCTAACTGTTGGTGACGGTGTTGCCAGAGTATTTGGACTTAAGAACGTTATGGCCGGAGAACTTGTTGAATTTGGAACAGGTACAAAAGGTATGGTTCTTAACCTTGAAGCTAACAACGTTGGTGTAGCTATCCTTGGTAACGATAACAACATTAAAGAAGGTTCTACTGTTAAGAGAACTGAGAAAATTGTTGAAGTTCCTGTAGGAGACGCTTTACTTGGTAGAGTTGTTAACGCTATCGGTGAGCCTATCGATGGACAAGGTGAAATCAATTCTGACAAGTTCGGAAAGATTGAAATTAAAGCACCAGGAATTATTGCAAGAAAGCCAGTTCATGAGCCTCTTCAAACAGGTATTAAGGCTATTGATTCAATGATCCCAATTGGTAGAGGACAACGTGAGCTAATCATTGGTGACCGTAAGACAGGTAAGACTGCAGTAGCAATCGATACAATCATCAACCAAAAAGGTAAAGATGTTGTATGTATTTATGTTGCAATCGGACAGAAGAACTCTACTGTTAGACAAGTACAACAAAAACTAAAAGAAGCTGGAGCACTTGAGTATACAATTATCGTATCTGCAACAGCATCTGATACAGCTCCACTACAATACCTTGCTCCATATACTGGTTGTACTATGGGTGAGTATTATAGAGATAATGGTAAGCATGCAGTTATCGTATATGACGATTTAACTAAGCAAGCTCAAGCTTATAGACAAATGTCATTACTTCTAAGAAGACCTCCAGGTCGTGAAGCATTCCCTGGGGACGTTTTCTATCTACACTCAAGATTATTAGAAAGAGCTGCAAAGCTATCAGATGATCTTGGAGCAGGTTCATTAACTGCACTTCCAGTTATTGAAACTCAGGAAGGTGACGTTTCTGCTTATATTCCTACAAACGTAATTTCTATTACTGATGGACAGATCTTCCTAGAGTCTGACTTATTTAACTCTGGTGTACGTCCAGCTGTTAACGTTGGTCTTTCAGTTTCTAGAGTTGGTGGTTCTGCACAGATTAAAGCAATGAAAAAAGTTGCTGGTACTCTAAGACTTGACCTTGCTTCATTTAGAGAGCTTGCTGCCTTCGCAGCGTTTGGTTCTGATTTAGATGCAGCAACACAAGCTCAGCTTTCAAAAGGTGAGAGATTAGTAGAGCTTCTTAAGCAAGGACAATATGTTCCTATGGAAGTTGTAGACCAAGTAATTGGTATCTACGCTGCTACAAGAGGACTTCTTGATTCTGTTCCTGTTAAAAATATCCAAGCTTGTGAGAAAGGTCTTATTGATCTTATGAATTCAAAGCACGCTGATATGGTTAAAGAAATAAATGAAAAGAAAGCTGTTCAAGATGAAGAAAAGCTAACTTCAATTATTAAAGAATTCGTAGCAGGATTTAAATACTAATTTGGAAGAAGGTAAAACTTCTTCCTCTTTATGAGGAGCCATAATGGCAAATATTAAAGAGCTTAAAAAGAAAATTAAAAGTACTAAAGGTACTTATAAAATTACTTCTGCTATGAAGCTCGTTTCTGCTGCAAAATTGAGTAAAGCACAACAGGCTATTCAAAATTCACGTCCTTATGCTAAGGAGCTTGAAGATACGATTAAGACTGTTTCAGCGCTTGTTCAAGATTACAGCCACGAATATCTAGTAGAAAGTGATAATAAGAAGTCTGCACTTCTAGTTATCTCAAGTAACAAAGGTCTTTGTGCAGGTTACAACTCTCAGCTTTCTAAGAAAGTTAAGAACTTTATTTCAAAAACTGATGAAGAAGTTGAGTGCTACTTTATTGGTAAGAAAGTAAAAGACTTAGTTAAGAAAGAAGTTGTAGTAGCGAAAGAGTATTCTTTTGAAAAAATTGAGCCAACATACAATGAAATGGTTGAACTATCTGAAGAGCTTGCTGACAAGTTCAAAGCTGGTGAGATTGGAAGAATTTATGTTGCTTATAATATTTTTGAATCAGCAATTGCGTTTGAGCCTTGTGTAAAACAAGTTCTTCCAATGGCCTTAGCTGAAGAAGAAAAAGAAGAGTTACAAGAAAAGTTTCCATTTGATTTTAAGTATGAGCCAACACCAAAGGAAATACTTGATTCATTAATTCCACAGACTTTTGTCAGCTCTGTTTATACATCTCTATTAGATGCATTAGCAGCAGAGCATGGGTCAAGAATGAGTGCGATGGATTCAGCATCTTCTAACTGTAAAGAAGCAATTGATAAACTAACTATTAAAATGAACAAATTAAGACAAGCGGCCATTACAACTGAGTTAATTGAAGTTGTATCAGGTGCTGAGTCATTAAATGGCTAAGGAGCAGTAATGTCTGAGACAAATATTGGGTACATTAAGCAAGTTATGGGTCCTGTTGTTGACGTAGAATTTCCAAATGGAAAACTTCCATCGATCTACAACGCTTTAACTTTAACAAACAAAGTTATTTCAGAAGAAAAAAACAATCTAGTTGTTGAGGTTTCTCAACACTTAGGTGACAACGTAGTAAGATGTATTGCTATGGACGCGACTGAAGGTCTTGCAAGAGGCTTAGAAGTTGTAGATACAGGTAAAGCTATTCAAGCTCCAGTTGGTAAAGAAGTTCTAGGACGTATTATTAACGTTACTGGGCAGCCAATTGATGAAAGAGGTGATATCGGTAATAAAGCATCTAATGATATTCACAGAGAAGCTCCTACATTTGATGATCAAGCGACATCAAAAGAGCCATTCTTTACTGGTATTAAAGTAATTGACCTTCTTGCTCCATACCTTAAGGGTGGAAAGATTGGTCTATTTGGTGGTGCCGGTGTTGGTAAGACAGTTCTTATTATGGAGCTAATTAACAACATTGCAACTCAACACGGTGGTTTCTCAGTATTCGCAGGTGTTGGTGAAAGAACACGTGAGGGTCGTGACCTTTACGATGAAATGAGTGAGTCAGGCGTTATTGATAAAACAGCACTGGTATATGGGCAGATGAATGAGCCACCAGGTGCAAGAGCGAGAGTAGCACTTACAGGTCTTACTGTTGCGGAATATTTCCGTGATGTTGAAAAGCAAGACGTTCTTTTCTTCGTTGATAATATCTTCCGTTTTACTCAAGCTGGTTCAGAAGTTTCTGCACTACTTGGACGTATCCCTTCTGCCGTTGGTTACCAGCCAACTCTTTCTACAGAAATGGGTGCTATGCAAGAAAGAATTACATCAACAAAAGATGGTTCAATTACATCTATTCAGGCCGTTTACGTTCCTGCGGATGATTATACGGATCCAGCGCCAGCAACTACATTTGCTCACCTTGATGCGACTACAGAACTTTCAAGATCTATTGCTGAAATTGGTATTTACCCAGCGGTTGATCCTCTGACTTCTTCTTCAACTATTCTTTCTGCTGAAGTACTTGGTGACGAGCACTACGATACAGCAAGAGCGGTTCAAGAGATTCTTCAGAGATATAAAGAACTTCAAGATATTATCGCAATTCTTGGTATGGATGAGCTTTCTGAAGAAGATAAGCTTATCGTTGGTAGAGCTAGAAAGGTTCAAAAGTTCCTTTCTCAGCCATTCTTCGTTGCTGAGCAGTTTACTGGTAACCCTGGTAAATTCGTTTCTATTGAAGATACAATTTCAGGATTTAAGTCAATCCTTGCTGGTGAATGTGATGATCTTCCAGAGCAAGCATTCTACCTAATGGGTAACCTTGATATGGTTAAAGAAGAAGCGAAAAAGATTCTTAAAAGTAATTAATTAATAACTGAGGGTGCATGCGCCCTCAGGTTTATTTGGGATTAGTATGAATAATTTTACAGTAGATGTTTTAACTCCATATGCAATTGTTGCTAAGGATATTCCTGCTGAAGCACTTTTGGTTCCAACTGAAAGAGGGCAAATCAATATTCTTAAAGATCACACACATCTTGTGACTAAGTTAGATACGGGTATGCTTTCAGTTTTTGGTGGTGCAGATGACCCTGATAGATTCTTTGGAATAACTACAGGAATTTGTAAGATACTTGACCAGAAAGTTACTATTCTCGCAAACGTTGCTGAAGAAGCTGTAGAAATTGATAAAGATAGAGCTATGGAAGCATTACAAAATGCTAAAGAGAGACTTTCTGAGTCTCAAGGTCTTTCTGATGAAGAAATTGATAAGTACAGAAGAAAAGAAGAAAGAGCTAAGCTTAGAATTCAACTTCATGACTTTGTAAGAAGCAGAGATAACTAAAGAATAGTCAAAATTGAATATCCAAAAGGCCACTTTATAGTGGTCTTTTTTTTTGCCTATTCACAAAATCACTAGGCAAAGTTTTAGTACTTTAAAATTCAGTCATTAGCGTTGAAAATAGAAGTACTAGTAATGAAAAAACATGTATTTCTAACAACCATATTCGCACTCTTCACAGTCGCCTCAATCGAGGTCTCCAGGCATAGCTATAAACTACTTACAGATACGACTACAATTAGCTTAGAGACGGTAATAAACGCTTCTAAGACCATTCGTAAAACTAAAGTCGTAATCAATAACAGTTCTAATAATGTAGATAAAAAAGAAGTATTACAAAAATCTCTAGAGTCTAAATATAGAATCTCTGTTGCACGCTTTGAAAAGAGAAAGAAAGTAGCAAAGGTATATAAGTCTAATAAGAAAAGAGAAAGAAACTTAAAACACTTAGAAATAAATAATTCAAAATTAATAAGTATGAAAGCTTACGAGGTTCCAATGGTAAAAACCCTAGTTGTTTCAAGTCTACTTAATGGCTTCTCACTGCCAGTGGATAGTCAGTTTAATATTCATGAAGAAAAAGTAGCTATTAATAAAACTATTAAAAAAGAAGAGAAAGTTAAAATATTAGAGAATGTAAAAGAGGATGAAGTTAAGACAAGCTTATCCGCAACTGAGAAGTTAGCCCCTGAAGAAGAAGCTCTAATTAATGAATTAGTAAATAACGTGAGTATAGAAGAAGTAGTTGCTAAGAAAGATAAAACAGAAAAGAAAGAAGATAGTAAAAAAGAAGAAAGTGATGAACTTCTATTTTTTGACTACTCAGAAAAGAAACAAGAAGAAATTGTTGAAGCATCTAATAAAGAGATGAAAAAAGAAATCAAAAAGCAAATTGTAGCGATGACAGAAAACCCATTAAAAGAAGAAGTTATCTCAATTGATGAGGCCATGAAATTACTACCTAAAGGAAAGCAGGTAAAATTAAATGTGGATACTCAAAAGTCTGTGGCTAGTCACTTTGCAAAAGATGAGAGTGTAAATCAAAATAAAAATGAAAAGCAAAATGACTATTCACAATTAATACAGTCATCACTAAGTGCTAATGATAAGAAGTCATATCCAACAAATGCAAAATTAACTGTTAGAACATCTCTTGGAATAATAGATGATGGCCTAAAGAAAAACTCTACTCCATTTCAGTTTGTAAGTGATGTGAGCTTTGGCGAACCAATGAGTAGTGGTTCTATAGGGGCAATACAGATTGAGGAAATGATTAACGAGAGAGTTTCAACAATAAGAGGAACAATTTTAAGTAGTGATACGTTCCCAACAATTGTTGAACTTCCATTAGAGTATGGGGACTTCTTAGTTAATATTCCTCTTCTTGAAAGAGATGATGTCTTTAAAAGATTTGAAGGAATTAGAGGAGCAATGTTACTTGTAGAGTTAGATGAATCTACTGACAGTATAGACATTGATCATAAGTATCTTGAGAGAATACTTCTTAATGATAGATTTAAAACAGTAGAGGAAGGTGACGACTATAGATTCATTCTTTATGTTGGAGTAGAACCAGGTAATACTCTTATACAATATCTAACGTTAAATAATGAAATTGGTGAAAAAATAGTTCACTTAGTTGAAGACCATGTTTTTTATGAATCAAAT
Source organism: Halobacteriovorax sp. (assembly GCF_041587335.1). GTDB lineage: Bacteria > Bdellovibrionota > Bacteriovoracia > Bacteriovoracales > Bacteriovoracaceae > Halobacteriovorax. The sequence goes on along the minus strand of NZ_JBFGYP010000022.1, from coordinate 11,535 downwards.
ACCTATATAGCTTCTAAGAAAGAAAAAATTGAATTATTTGAAACAAAACTACTTGGTAAAAATGATCTTGAATTAAATATTGATAGCGATGATGTGAGGTACTTCAATACAGGCTTAGGTTCTAAGTCAATAGGATTGAACTTATATGAAGTAGAAAGACCAATACTTCCATTAGGTATGAGAAAATACCTTGAGCTGAGACACTTTGGCGAGAGTATATATGTTGGCTATATGGATAATAAAGCACTTCATATTCCAAGTAAGGACTATCTAAATTACGTAATGGATACGTTTAAAATAGGTGACCTTGATAATAAATGTCTAATTCAAATAAACTTCAGTAAAAACATTATTGATATGAAAGTCGCTAGTGAAAGTTATAAAGGTCCGATAGGTATTGAAACGTTGTACCTAGATAAAGATGGTATGTTCAATACAGAAGCTAGTGACTTTGCAAAGAAAGTGTTCATGATCGGAGATACAATGGGGACAATTAACGTTGAAGTTGAGTATTCAGATCAATCAAAAGATTTAATTCAGACATTTTGTTCATCAAATACAATTATAGTAGAGCAGTTGTAGAAAGAATTACTTTCTACAACGCATTTTAGAAACAAGCTTTGACCAGTTCTTTGGATACTTCTTCGTAATATATTTATCTGGTAATTTGTAATATTTTCTAGGGTTTAAATCAACATCAGAGAAAATCGTTTGTCCTTTTCTAAGCCTAGATTTTAACTTTCTCTTTTTAAAATGTAGATTTATTATCCTGGCTTCAGGGTCTTGCTTAATGATATTTCGAAAATACCAGTCAGGAGACTGAGTACATTTAGTTATGTATATTTGAACTCTATCATGAGGATCACCCTTAGGTTTTTCGAAGAAGTTCTCTCTGTAAGCTAAGGAGTACACAAGAGCTAAGAACTCAGAGTAGAAGTTCTTAGAAGCAAATCCTATGTGTGGATGCTTATAGTGAGTAAGAATATACTCAAGATCTGCATCTTTCTTTTTGAGTTTTCTCTTGGCCTTTATATAGTGTTTAGGACCAGAGTTATAAGCAGTAACAGCTAAATCCCAAGACTTGAGTATCATTTTATTTTGTTTTAATAGATGGAGTGCACTTATAGTAGATAATAACGGGTTCATTCTTCCGTCCACATACTTATTAATGTCCATGAAGTGACTACCTATATACTTCATAAATTGCCATGTTCCAGTTGCATCAACTTTAGAGCGGGCCTTAGTATTGAAAGATGATTCTAGAAAAGGGATGGCCTTAAGTTCTTTTGGAAGCTTAAACTTCTCAAAATACTTATTCATAGAGCTTTCAAAGGGTTGAATATTAGTTAAGCCGCTTTGAATATTATCTTTTTGTCCTGTTTGTGCTCGAAGATTTTTGGATAACTTCTTGAAAAAGTTAGTTCGCTTAGATTTACCTTTTGGGATTTTAATTCTGGCATTTTTTAAGACTTTTAGAATACTTTGTTCTTTTAAACCTAAGTTCTTATTAGCTCCTAGATTTTTAAAGACTTTTTTAAGCTCAGCAACCTTAGTAAGTGTGAGTTTGGACTGTAGGGCAAACTTAGTATGATGATTAAGGCCAGACTTTGCTAAAGAGGTGTAGTCGATAACATCATAAATAATACTCATATTTACTTTGTCGTGAAGGACTGAGTAGTTAGAGTCGTAAAGAGTGTAGATATTAAACCAAAAGTGAACTTTATTGTAAAAGTACTTAGGAATTGGAAACTCATTTGAAATTCGGTTTTTAGGATCTCTAGCATAGAAATGGAATTGATCACCTTTATAAAGTGGTCCTAGATCGAAATATTCTACTTTCTTCTTTAGAACGATACTTTCTATGATTGTTAAATCATCTTGAAAGAAGTTCTCTGGAATCAATGCATATGACTTTGTAACAAATAAAAATACGAGTATTAACTTTCCCATTCGTGCCGTTTGAAGATATTTATTGTTCGTTTATAGCCTGCAGATACCATTTCGGATGTCTTATCTGGATTAAGAGAAAAAGAATTTCTAAAAAACAGTTTATAGTCATCATGCTTTGGATAAATGTCGATCATATGAACATTAGGTTTATAAGATAATTTACGCTCTAAGATAGAGGTTAATTGTTTTCTGTGCTTTTCATCAAATTTATTTGATTTAAGGTAATCATTAACAGTATTTATTATATCTGATGAAAGTTCTCTTCTTGCTCTATTGGCTACAATTTTCTTTTGAATCATCAAATAGATGGCCTGTGTACAAATTGCAGGTAGCCCGTAATTAACAAGAGAACCTATCTCGTCATGAAAATGATAAGGTGTATGTGTCCAAGAAGATATAATAAACTCACAATTATGGTCGAATGCTACGTGAGTAGATAGGGTTTCTCTAATTTCCCCATCAATATAGTAATCTGTCTGGCCAGTGTGAGGGTTCTTAATTGGATATGGACTATAAAAAGGTGGGACACTCATTGATGCCGTAACACTCTCAGCTAGAGGTATTCCAGTATAGTAGTTTGCAGTACTGTCGTGGCTAGGATTTGGGTAGTTATACTTACTAAATATTACTTTTCTAGAGTGATCCAGCTGAGTCGCTACAACAAAAAGGTCAGCTTTGAGCTCTTCAAAAGTCTTTTCATTGATGACATTTTCAATTAAGTAGTCATGTAGACCTTGAGTACTAAAAATTCCAGATACATTCAATAGAGGCTTGAATAATCTCTTTAATAGACTTGGAAAGCCTTCTAGAGGATCGTAGAAGCTACTAGGTGAAGCAAGAGGCTTCTTCAAGCTGAGCATGTCTTTATAGTTAATAGCTCTTATTTTGCTATTATTCTTATTTATTGTGGCCTCAATAATATCGATAGGTCTAAAGCCTTGAGCAAAATATAGGCCTATTAAAGAACCAGCACTTGAGCCGACATAGGTAGATATTTCTAATTCACTATCTGGCGAATTATTATTTTTAAGTGTGAAGCCAAGCTCTTCTAGAGCAAGTGCAACACCTAGGTGCCAAGCTGCTGCCTTTACAACACCACCTGACATTATTAATGCTGTCTTTTTATTCTTAAAATTTGATATGTCTACTCTTTGCATGAAATGATTATAGACGCGTATTGAATTAAAAAAAAGTAACCTTTTTTGGTCAAGTAATAGATATTTTTGATTAATCACCATAAATTGAATAAAATGATTATAATTACATAAATCATGGAGTGATTATGCAAATTGAAGGTTTATGGCTATCCATTGCTGAATATTCACAGATAAGGAATATTTCAGTTTCAACTATCAGAAGATATATTAAGTCTGAAAGAGTTAAGTTTAAGAAAGAGAATGGAAAATTCTTAATCTTTATGAGTAATGAAAATTATAAGAAATATGAATCAAAGAATAGTGATGACGGTGAATTACTCAAGGCAAAGCTAAAAATTCAAGAGCTTGAAATTCAGCTTAAGGCCATGCGCTTAGAAAATGATGAATTAAAAATGTTAGTTGATATATATGAAGGACTAGCAAAACCAGATAAACTTCCAGATTTACCGGCTGAATTATGATTAAAATACTTTCAATATTATTATTTATCTCAATATCTTTAAATTCTAATGCTTCTCAGTCTATGAGGAGATGTATGCTTCTTCCTGTGAAGGATTCAATTGGTGGAGCTCTTGGTTTTAAAGTTTTTGAAGAAGTTGAAAGATACTTGAAAACATCGGATTGGTGTTACTACAAATCAAATTCTGAAATTATAAATATCTTAGGTAATTATAAAAGGAATCTAAATGAATACCTTCATAATCCAGATGTATTAAAAGTTGTAGCGGAAAAAACAAAAGCTGGAAGTATTATCAGAGTTGAAATAGTTAGCGAAGGGAAGGGAGTCGATGTAAAGATGACTGTTCTCGGAGATAATGGATCTGATGTTTATTATAAAGATAACTTAAAGCTAACAAGTAATGATCCTGTTGTTATTGGACAGACTGTTAAGAATTGGTTGGATCAGTTTGAAAAAAATATTCCATATGATGGAAGGATTTTAGGAATATTAGGAAATCAATTTACTGTAGATTTTGGAAAAAGCTACGGTGTATTCATTAATGACTCTATAGATGTAATTAGACCCATTAAGAAAAAAAGACATCCGCTTTTTAAAGAGATTGTAGATTGGGAAACAGAAAAGCTTGCAAGTGGACGTGTATTTTATGTCTCTCCAACACAAGCTCAGGGAAAAATCGATAAATACGAAACAAGAAAAAGAGTTGAAGTCGACGACTGGGTAATTCTAAAAAAAGATGACAATACCCAAAAAGCTGACTTATTAAAAATCCCATATGGACAAGAGGGTGGAAAAAATGATTACTCATTTGGGAAACTTGGTACTGTGGGAATATTTGGAGTTTTAAGTTCAAGTAAAGTTTCAAGCTCTACTGGCTCAGCAACAAATAGCTTAAGTGGATTGTTGATGGGTGTTAATTTAGAAGCAGAAGTTTGGGCGACAAGAAACTATTGGGGAAGTTTAGAGCTTGGTGCAAACTTTGGGTCTCAAAAGAAAAGTAGTGGAAATTTATCGATAGATTCAAACTCAACGACTAACAGTAAGTTTAAACTTAAACTAGGTTATAGATATCTTCCTTTAGGGTTCTTTTATGGACCTCAGTTAGATGCATATGCTGGTTACGCAAAGTATACTTATGGGCATGATGATTTATCAGCTGATAAAATTGGTGAGGTAACTTTTAGTGGGTTAATTCTAGGTGGTAGAGGAAGTATACCGCTAATGAAAAAATTTAGGGCCCACTTGAGTTTAGAATTCATGCTTACGTCTAGCTACAATGAAGATACTTTATTGTACGGAGAAGATGAATCTAGTAGTAATTACAGTATAGAAATAGGTGGAAGTCATAACTATAGTCCAAATATGGATATAGATGGTGGCATTGAGTTTAACAGTAACAAGGCTAAGTTTTCAGGAGGACGTTCTATGTCTCTTAAGGATACAGCTTTCAAAGGCGGAGTTAGATTTAACTTCTAAAATCATAATGAAAAATAGAATAAAAGAACTAGAAGATTTAATAGAGCACCATAAGGTGCTTTATTATCAAGGCAAACCTGAAATTCAAGATCACGAATACGATAAATTAGAAGATGAACTAAAGGAAATATCTCCTGATAGTCCGGCTCTTAAAATTGTAGGGTCTCTTGTAAAGTCGAATAAAAAAGTTAAGCATGATGAAAAAATGCTGAGCTTAGCAAAGACATATAAAGTAGAAGAACTCGAATCCTGGATGGACGGTAAAGAGGCCATCTCTATGTATAAAATAGATGGAATGAGCTGTTCTCTTATTTATGAAAATGGTCAACTAGTTTTAGCAAAGACAAGAGGTGATGGGAGCTTTGGTGAAAATATAACACCTAAGGCCTTATGGATAAATTCAATAGTTAAAAGTATATCAGATAAAAATCGAATTGAAGTTCGAGGTGAGATATTTTGCGATGAGGAAAATTTTTTCAAATTGTCTGATGAGATGATTTCTCTGGGTCTTGAGAAGCCGACCTCACAAAGAAATATTGTTGCAGGAATAATCTCTAGAAAAGATCATTTACAGCTGTCTAGAAAATTAACATTTAAGGCATTTGAGTTAATTGGAAAAGATGAAATCTCTACTGAAGTAGATAAGATGAATTTCTTAAAACAAGAAGGGTTTGAAACTTTAGAGTATACGCTTCATAAAAACTCAAGCTCCCTTGCGGCAACAATTGAGGAATCAAAACAGTTTATGTCAGAAGGAGATTATCTGATTGATGGAATTGTTTTTAGCTTTAATGATCAGAGATGGCACAGAGAATTGGGAGAAACAGCTCACCACCCTCGTTATAAAATGGCATTCAAGTTTCAAGGTGAGTCTAAAAATACAAAAATTAAATCCATTCTTTGGCAAGTCTCTAGAAATGGTATCTTAACACCTGTGGCAAACGTTGAACCAGTAGAACTAAGTGGAGCAAAGATTTCAAGAGTTACTTTGCACAACTTTGGTCTAGTAAATCAGTTTGAACTTAAACCTGGTGATGAGATAGAGATTATAAGATCAGGAGAGGTTATCCCTAAGTTTTTATCTGTGATTGAAAGTTCAGATAAGAAGTTCTCCTATCCTACTAGATGTCCTTCTTGCGATAGTGAGGTCTCTAAGGTTGATATAAGGCTAATTTGTACTAATCCTGAATGTCCGGCAATTGTTAAAGAAAGTATTTTAAATTATATCCAAAAAATAGGTATCGATGACTTAAGCTCAAAACGCTTAGAGGAACTTATTAAGGCAAAGCTAATTCTAAAAATTCCTGACCTCTATAAGTTAGATATGGATATGCTTTTAAGTTTAGATAAGGTTAAAGAAAAGTTAGCAACTAAACTTTTAAGTTCGATTGAAGGTAGTAAGTCTGTAGACTTAATTACATTTCTTTCAGCTCTTGGTATAAGTGGTGGAGCTTATAATAAGTGTGAAAAGGTTGTATTTGCTGGATATGACAATCTAGAAAAAATAAAAAAATTAAGTGCTGAAAAATTACAAAACATAGATGGCTTTGCTGAAAAGTCTTCGGTGGATTTTTTCGAATCCTTGAAGTCTAAATTTGAGCTTATTGATGAGTTAGAAAAATTTGGCTTTACCTTTGAAGAATTGGTGAAGAATGAAACTAAAGTAACAGATAAAAAGATTTGTATTACAGGTTCTCTTTCTGAAAAAAGATCTGTAATAGAAGCGAAGATAAGAGATGCCAGTGGTATTGTTGTCAGTTCTGTTACTAAGAATACAGATATTCTTGTAACAAATGATCAGTCTAGTGGATCGAGTAAATTAAAAAAAGCTCAAGGGTTAGGAATTTTAATCATTACTGAAGAAGAGCTAATCCAAATGACTAACTCTTAATTAGTTTATCTAGGACAACCCCAAAATGAGTTTCTATTAATATCGTAATAAAGGCAATCTTTGTTACGATAGAGTCCTTTAAATAAGTTTTTTGCTATTTTTCGAACACTCGTTCTTAAATTTAAAACTTCTGACCATGATAGAGCAATAGCTTCTTTTGCATGTAGAGCGATAGAAGAGTTATCTTTCAATGTAGTAAACTGGTCTAGGTACTCTTGTCTTGGTTTATCTGAATTATCTCTATTCCAGCTCCACTGATTTAAGAATTCATTTTTAAAGCTTTTAAATAATCTCTTATTCTTATCTGTTTTATAGATAACCATGTTATCAAATTGATTGTGCTCAGCAGTTCTACTTAGATTGTAAGAACCTGAAATAAGAATAGTATTATCGTAATCATTCTCATCGAAATCTATAAGTATAAATTTATGGTGGTTAAGTAACCAATGTCTTGGGGAAGGTGAGTGAGAATAATATTTAACTCTTACTGGGGCTTCTTTTTTAGAGTTACCTTTAATTTTTTTCCAGTCCTTTACAAATTGAGGAGTCATTTCTTTGTTGTTAATCTTTGACTTAAATTCTTGATTATCAACAGTAAGCTTAACATCAATTCCTCTTTTTGAAGCATTAACTAGTGCGTCTGAAATCTCTCTAATATTAAAGTGGTTTAGTGATAAGTAGACATTTTTCTTCGCATTATTTATATGGTCAATAATTGTGTCTCTTACTTTCCATGTTTGGTTTTTAACACCATTTCTTCTTTTTAAAGTATAGTACTTTCCAATTTTATAAGACTTTGATGATGGTTGATTTTCTTTAATAGTAAAATTCATTGAGCTAGATAGAAGAGTTACTTCTGAATGCTTTGGAAGGTTTTGTAACTTATTTAATGGAAGCTTTTCCGCAATAGATTCTTCTGCTGTAAAAATATCTTTTCCTGAGTTCCATAGGATAGTAAACTCTTTCTTAAACTGACTAATTAGAAGTTTTCCCTCTAAGCTTTCATCATTATGGAAGATGAAGTTTTCGCTATATCTGCTTTTTGCCCCACCAGACATATTGGCAGAAGAGTTAACGAGAAAGTTATTATCTATAAGAATAAATTTTTCATGCATATTCATCTTTGCAATCTTAAGATCAGCCCCAAGGGTTTCTAACTCTATTGCAACTTTTTTTATTCGAGCTTTCTTAGCAAGGCTTGGATGTAGAATGATCTTAACTTCAGCACCCTTCTTTAAAGCATCTTTAAAAGAATTGGTTATTCCTTTATCCGACCAAGAATAAATCGTTGCATAGACATAATTTTGTGATTGATTAACTTTTTTATAGATTATTTCAAAGGCCTCGGCACCCTCATGAGGGGAGAATTTTGAATAGAATTTTGTATCAGCATATATATTTAGGGAAAGTAGAATTAAGATAATACTTGTTAAGAATTTCATATTTTCACCTTCAAATGAGTAAGTTCTACGGGAATTTATCCTATATAGATATATACATATAAGTTGATGCTGCGAATGGCAAAAGCGTATAGAAATGTGTGAAGGAATTACAGATTAGATATATGAATTCAGTAGGTTAAGCCCTCTAAAGGAATAGAGAGCTTATATATTTTGACCATTTCTTCTTCTTCATCTGATAATGCTCACGTTGAGTATTATTACCTGTGAATGAGCAATCTTTTTGCCAGAGCTCAGCTATTTTGTCTTTCTTGATAATTCTAGCTCCTATTGCAGAAGCAAGCGCTGCCCCATAGGCCGTTGTTTCAATCACTTTAGGTCTAATGATTTCTACTTCAGATATTGTTGATTGAATATTCATGAGAAGTTCATTATTTACTGCTCCACCATCTACTTTGAGTGTTTCAATTTTTGAGTCAGTATCTAGGATCATTGCCTGTAGTAAGTCATTTATAGATAGTGCCATACCGTCTAGGCATGCTCTTGCAATATGTTGCTTTCCTGTATCTCTTGTAAGTCCTAAAATTGCCCCTTTTGCGTCTGTAGACCAATAAGGAGAGCCTATTCCTGTAAAGAATGGGAGAAACATAACATGCTCCATCTCATCTAAATTTTTAACTTTATTTGCAAGGTCTTCAATGTCTGAACTCTTTTTAATCATATCAAGGTTATCTCTTAACCATTGAACAGCAGCACCACAAATGTAAGTACTTCCCTCTAAGGCATAGAAAGTCTTTCCATTTTCCTTATAGGCCACGGTTGTTAAAAGGCCTTGCTTTGATTCTTTAATTTCACTTCCAGTATTTAAAAGCATAAAGGCACCTGTTCCATAGGTACACTTTAAATCTCCTGAGTTTAATCCTGCCTGTCCAAAGAGGGCACTTTGCTGATCACCAAGAATTCCTGTAATTGGAATACCGTCAGGCAGAAATGAAAGACCTTTTGTTTCTCCAAAATCAGTAAAAGAGTCACAGATCTCTGGAAGTGTATTCTCTGGTACCTTAAATATATCAAGTAGTTCAGGGCACCATTGTGTTGTTTTCAAATCCATAAGAAGTGTTCTAGACGCATTGCTTGCTTCAGTTTTATGAGAAATTGAATTTGTTAACTTGTATAAAATAAATGTGTCTATTGTACCAAAGAGTAGATCATTGTTTTGATAAGCTTGTTTTACATTTGCATTGTTTTCAAGCAGCCAATTCATTTTAGTTCCAGAAAAGTAAGAGTCTAATTGAAGACCTGTTTTCTTCCTAATAAAGCTTTCTTTGTCTTTTAGGGATTGGCAACGATCACTTGTTCTTCTGTCTTGCCATACAATTGCGTTTGCAAGAGGAGCTCCTGACTTACTAAAAGCACATGTAGTTTCTCTTTGATTTGTTATTCCTATAGATACAATTTGATCTGCAGATAAGTTATTCTTTCTAATAATCTGTCTTATAGTAAATTCAATGGATTCCCAAATGTCGTTGAGGTTATGCTCAACCCAAGATGGTTTAGGAAAAATTTGAGGAAACTCTTTATTAATTTTATCAACAAAACTCATTGTTTTGGCATCAATTAATACTGCTGTAGTTCCTGTGGTACCCTGGTCTATAGAGAGTATGTAGTTCATATTATCCTCAATGATTAAATGAAATTTATCTTAATTGTATGTCAGAGGGTGTTGGCTTTGCAATGGCCTTAACTGTTCCTAACCACCTTTGTGATATTGAACTGTTGAGCCCTTTAAGCATTCCAAAAGAGATCATTATCATTGCTAATAGAATGAATAGAAATTCTATAAAAGCTTGACCCTTATTGTTGACTATAAGCTGCTCTGGGGGCATATTTGCGTCGAGATATTGTAGTAATTCTTGCTGGTGGGAATTGAATTCTTGCTTAAATAAATCGACTTTTTCCATTATACTAAATGCTAATCTAAAGAGACAGGGGTCTCAATGAAGAAATATTTTCCAATTTATATAGCTTTGGCCTTTCTTACAATTCTAGGAGTAGGGCAGGGAATGTTTAACCTTTTTGATTTGAAAGCTGATGCGACAAAAACAGAGAAGAAAATCCACACTCATTATGAGTCTCTTTTTAATTCTTTAGAAGTAACTACAACTGAAAATAAGAAGCTTAAGTTTAAAGAAGTAAAGGCGCCAATTGTGATTTTAAACTTTTGGGCGACTTGGTGTAAGCCTTGTCTTATAGAGTTTCCTTCAATTGTAAAAATGAAAGAAAAGTATGACGATTCTAAAGTACAAGTTTTTGGAATTAATCAGGACGATGAAGACCAGATTAAAAGTATAAAAAAAATAGAAAAGAAATATAAATTAAACTTTCCAAATATTGCAGACGTTAATGGTTTTATTCTTGAGCAGTATATGGTTTCAGCAATACCAGTTTCAATTATTTATCATAAAGGTAAAGTCATTCAGGTTTCAAATGGAGCAAAAGATTTTAGCTCTGAAGAAATCTATGAAAAATTTGATAAACTTCTAAAAAACTAATTACAGTTATTCATCTTTGTTACTTGGGCCTTATCTTTTAAGGCCTCACATTCGTTTGTATAAATTCTTGGTGATGGCATTACTTGTGTACACATCATTCCTTCGGGACATTCCTTCATAGAAGGTGTTGCGCATACTTCACCAGAGTTTATATTACACTTACATTCACCAGGCGTGATATCTAAAGCACCATTGCACTTTGCTAAGCACTTATTGTCGTACTGTACTCCGTTAGAGCAAACAGGAGCGTACTCAAAAGTACATGCACACTCTTTAACTTTCTCGTTACATGAAGAAAGTATAAAAAGTAGGGCGAGCGAAGCGATTAACGAATGCAAAGGTTTGCTCCCCAGTGGTATGTAATTTTATCAATATTATCTACATCAAAAATTGTAAATCTTGGCTTTAATCCTGGAATTAAAGCACCTTGAGATTTTAAGTTCAAAGCATGTGAAGCATTTAAAGTAATTGCAGACCAAAGTTGAGCAATATTCATTTTATAAGTAGGTGCAGCTAAAGATGCTACAAGAAGAAGGTTGTCGCAATGACAAGATCCTGGATTGTAGTCAGATGCAATGGCTACTTTCGCACCAGCATCAAAAAATGCTTTTGCATCAGCTTGGGGTTTACCTAAGAAAAAACCTGTCCC
>NZ_JBFGYP010000021.1:0-36760 GCF_041587335.1 Halobacteriovorax sp. | reverse complement strand
GGTGGTAGAGAAGTTAGAGTTATCGTAGAAAACAATTCTGTAAGTGATGAACAAACAGTAATGCTTTCTAGAGATATTGCTAAGAAAATCGAAGAAGAAATGTCTTACCCTGGAACGATTAAAATCACAGTAGTAAGAGAAACTAAAGCGATTGGCGTAGCTAAATAATAAGAAATACATTTAAATATAATTTAAGGCCCTCTCTGTGAGGGCTTTTTTTTATTTAGAAGTTTGATTAGCATCATACTTCATACAATATTTTATAGTTATAATAGAGAAAAGGAGATTGCATGAAACTTATCTTAGCTTTAACTCTATTATTATCTGGAAATACTTTCGCAGAAGAAAGGGCCGAAGTCGCAAAATCCTTTATGAAAGCTCTTCAAAAAGAATTAATGACGGGAATGAAAAAAGGTCCAAAAGCAGGCTTGATTCACTGTAATGATAAGGCGATACCAGTTACGAATTCATTTAATAACGATAAGTATGAAGTGGGTAGAGTTTCTCTAAAGCTTAGAAATCCATCAAATGCTCCAAGTGATGATTTAAAGAAAGTTTTATCCAAATACTCAAGCTCTTCAGCAAAGAGTCCAATGGAAGCAAAAGTTATTGTACTTTCTAATAATGAGGAAGTCTTTGTTAAGCCTCTATATATGAAGGGAGCATGTCTAAACTGTCATGGTGCAAATATCCAAAGTGGTGTTAAGAGTGAGCTTCAAAAAAGGTACCCCGATGATAAAGCTGTAGGCTATAAGCTCGGTGAATTTCGTGGGCTCGTTTGGGTAAAGAAAAAGTAGGTTTCTTCCTTTTTTAATCGCTTAAAAGTGTTTAAGCTATTAGGAAAGGAGAATTTATGAAATTAATCTTATCAACACTTCTTGTAGTGTTAAGTATCAATTCACATGCATTTAATGACCTAGAGGGTTGTTTTGAAACTATTAGTTTTAATGGAACTGAAGTTACTAGCGGACCATCAATGGAAAATTCAAAGAGTGAAGTTTTTCTTGTAGAGAATCAGTATTACAGAGATCTAGAAACATTTAAAAAACTTAATACTCTCGTTGTGAGTGTTTTTAATGGTTACAATGAGCCTTACTATGGTTTTTCAAATATTGTTATTCCTGTCGATAGAGGTATCTGGGTAGGTGATGAAAATGAAAAAATATTCTTAATGAATGAAGACATTATGTATTACAGCTCTAACTATGAAAGAATCAAAATCGATTTCTTTGTCGATGCGAACTTCAAAATAAAAGGTGATATTATAGAATTAGATATGTTTCTTTCTTCAGTTAGAAAAGGAATGTTCTATGATTTTACAGCAAAAATAAAAAGAAAAGACTGTCTCTAGAAATATTTAAGCATCGAGATATTCTCTCGATGCTTAAAGCTTATTTATAATTCTTGAATTGTTCCATTCAAATCAATATCCACACTTTCTGAAGCTTTAAAACAAGTTGCCTTTAAAGTTGAAAGAACTTGTTCATAATTCCCTTTCGCAACATCATGATTTCCAACACAAACACCTTTGTTTTCTAGAGCAATTGTTCTCGATTCTCCAGAACAGCTATTTGATGCTTTTGTAAATGAATCAATACAGCTATTAAATGTTCTTGTCGCTACATCAAATCCTGTGTTTGATTTTAGTAAAGCACCACAGATAACACTTCTTCTTCCCTGTCCTCTAGATTCATCTAGAGCTCTTTGGAAACTTTGGCTTCCATCTTCAAAGTAGTTCATGGCGTTTTCGAACTGAGAAATTCCTTTGTTGAAATCTTCAGAACAGCTTGAATATGTTGTAAATGAGACTGCGAGAGCGCAGATTGCGATAAGTAACTTCATTAATCCTCCATGATTTGAATAGATTTATTATATGTGAGGACTTAAAAAAAGAAGAGATAGCAATAATTTCTCTGTTATAATGTTAATAGATACTTAGCTTGTAATGGAATAAAAATGCACTTAAATACAGACAATAAATATTTAGTAACCTACCTCATTGCTCTCTTTGTTCTTACTCTTGTTCTTTGGTTTTCAAGTATTAGCTTTCAGACTTTGAATTATATCCTTTTAGGATTTTGCTGGAGCTTAACTGTTCATGCTCCCAGCCTTAAGGAAAAGTTAGAGCTTAAAAAATATAAATTTTCATTACTTCGTTTTGTATTTGGTTTTGATAAGTTTCTTAGTTCTTTTTCTGAGAATTTCTATCTAAAATCTCTCTTAAGAGCTCTACCTCCAATATTACTATCTCTACTTTGTTTCTTGATTAGTTTGGAAGGAATTTTCTTCGCTTCACTTTTGGGATCAATTTATTTTGAAGTTATTTTTAATAGAGAAAAGATTTATAACTTTATTAAATTCCGTAAAGAAGGTCTTTGAAGTGATCAAGAGAGCTTGCTCTCAGAAAGCTTGACCTTAAGGCCTCTGCATTTTCAAAGTCATCAAATATATATCTTGAGAATGATTTGAATCTATTTAGAATTCGAACATTTTTATTTTCTTCTTTCTTATATTCTCTTTCTAGTTCATCAAAGTAGTTTTGAACATATGTTCTTCTTTCTTGAAGAAGAGTGAAGTCATCTAATTCATCTAGTCTATCTTGATATTGATAATATAGAGAGGCCAGCCAAGGAGTTTTAAGAGCTCCTCTTCCAAGCATAATTGAATCACATCCACAGTACTCAAACATTTTATCTATATCTTGAACTGTCCATACATCTCCATTTCCAATTATAGGAACAGAGACAGTATTAACGGCCTCTTTTATGAAGTCCCAATTGGCAACACCTCTATAGAGTTGATCTCTTGTTCTTCCATGAATTGTAATGGCCTCAACACCTTCATCTTCAAATAGTTTTAATGAATCTGTGAAACGATCTGTATCTTTATATCCAATTCTAATTTTTACAGTAAAGGTTCGATCGAAGTTTTTTCTTATGATTTGAATGATTTCTCTAAGCTCTTTCATCTCACTTAAAAGATATGCACCACCTTTATGAGCATTTACTTTCTTTGAAGGACACCCCAGGTTTAAGTCGAGGTGTTCAATCTCTGGAATCTCATTTATCTGTTTTACCATTTCTTCAGTTTGAGCTCGGTAACTTGTGAGGATTTGAAATCCTGTCTTCTTTCTAAGGTCAGGAGTCTTTAGAACTTTTTGTCCATAGTGATTAATGAGCTTTTGATTTGAAAATGCCCCAACTGTCGGAACCCTTAGAAAATCCGTGCAAAGATAATCCCATTCTGGGAAGGCCCTTTCAATAGCAATACGGTATGGTTCGTCAGTGACGCCCTCCATAGGTGCAAATAAAAGTGATCTCTTTTTAAATGGTAATTTTCGCATGAGATGCTTTATAGACCATGGGTGTCAAAACCTCAAGACTTGTGGTGACTTTTTATTTTTGCTAGAAAGTAATATAAATTTTTTAAGGTTGGTTATGGTTACTCCAGTAGCAATTATTATTCTAATTAAGGATATCACTGAGAACTCTTGTAAATTCTGGATGCAGGAGAGAGTCGAGGATGGTCCACTGAATGGTCTCCTAGAATTTCCTGGTGGAAAGATTGAGAAAGGGGAGAGCTCTGTGCTAGCGGCCAAGAGAGAGTTCTCAGAAGAGGCTAATGTTGATATAGCTAGTGCTCCACTTTTTAAAATCCAGAGCTTTGATTATAAAGACAGAAGTGTTTGTCTTTTTATCCACTTCTCAAATGGAGAGGGGATTAATCCTGATAACGGATCTTGGTTTGAATTTGATTACAATGAAAAGTCTTTAGCCTATAAAGGAAGACTTCCTGAAGTAAATTATGAAATAATAGATGACCTACTAAATTATATAAAAAAGCACATAAGTGCTGATATGCTGGAGAATATATGGGCGCAGAGATCTTAAATGTAGCAGAGTTTTTCTTTATGACTCTCGCTTTAGGCGTTGGAATGTTTACGTGGATAGCAAGCTCTAAGCTCACAGGAGCTGGCTTTCAACAATTAATTAATAGTGTCTGCCTGGGTTCGACAGCTATTGCTCTAGCGATACACCTTTCTTATGGAACATTCACAGATCCTCTTAGCATTATTTACTATATTGCAGCGGCCGCCTTTCTTCTTATTAGACAGCTACACAAAGATGAGAAAAGTGTATTTATGTGGATACTCTTTATAACTCACAACTTAGCTCTACTATACCTACTTATGGACTTCTTAAATGGTTGGAGTTCACAGTTTCGCTTCGGATTAAGTTCAACAATTCTTCTTGGTGTTATTACTTATGCAATGATTCTAGGACATTACTACCTCGTAGTTCCAAAGCTGAGTGTAAGGCCACTTAAAATCAGTATCCTTATTCTTTGGGCTATCTTAGCAGTAAAAATTATTTGGTCATCATATGAAACATATTTAAACTGGGGATTTTTCAAAGAGTTCACTCAGCTTGGCGGAGGTTATGCATTTAACTGGTTGATGTTGACGATGCGAGTTGGCTGGGGCTATGTTGTCATTTTTGCGATGAGTATTTTTACGTGGAAATTGGTTAAAATTCGCTCAACTCAAAGCGCTACAGGAGTCCTGTACGCTATGACAATTTTTGTCTTTGTTGGTGAGCTAGTTTCAGCGTACTTATTCTTTAAATATGGGTTGTTAATATGATGGAAGTTACTTTAACTTGTGAAGAATGTGGATCGGGGATTCACGTAATTCCAAATGCTGAAGCTGCAGTTGCTAAATGCGATGTGTGCGCTAAGGAAGCCAATGTACACTTTACCGCTGAACACGAAGAGGGAATTTTAAAGCAATGCCCTTGCTGTGAGCGTAAAGACTTCTACTCGCAAAAAGACTTTAATAGAAAGATTGGTGTGGCCCTATTTGTTATAGCTGCCATTCTATCAATTTGGACATATGGTGTTTCATTCATAGTTCTCTATGTAATGGACTTAATCCTCTTTAAAAAGCTTGGTCAGATAGCCATTTGTTACAAATGTAACACTATTTTTAGAAATGTAAGTAATATCAAAGATATATATGGCTTCAACCACGAGATGAATGATCGAATTGTATACTCAGATCACGATTTTGGTGGAAAGCAGTTAGAACACCATTAAAATGTGCTATACTTGAGTAATTAGTGCAACTGCACGGCTTAAGAATAGACAAAGAAATAGATGCATTGTATTATAAGTAAAGACATTTCATTTATTTAATTATAAAAGAGATGTCTAATTATTAACTTAACAAGGACTAAGGACATAGAACCTCCGTCATTCATCGGCTACTTACAAATGGCCAACCCTTCTGAATTAAAATCCATTATTATATTTAATTATCTGTCAGGACGTTTATCGTGCAAGTAGAGACTTATGAAATAGTACTACTGATGACGTGTTTTCTTCTGTCTGGAGTATTCTCTGGATCAGAAGCTGTACTGATGTCTATAAATATAGACCGAGCCAAACAAATTATTGAAGAAGGTGGAAGCAGAGGTAATGCTCTGAACTTCATGATCGAAAGACCAAATGAATTTTTAACAACTATCCTAGTAGGAAATAATGTTGTTAATATTTTCGCCTCTTCTTTAATGACCACTTTGACTGCAAGAGTCTTCTCTTCTGATTCAATCGGAATTGCTGTCGGTATTACGACATTTATCATTCTAATCTTTGGAGAAATTATTCCAAAGACTTTTGCGAGAACACATGCTGAAAAGCTTGCTGTTCCTACAATTAGATTTCTTCAGCTTTGGTACTTTTCATTATTTCCAGTCATAAAGAGTATTGTTTGGTTTATTAATACTTTCTTAGGAGAGAACGCTGAGCTTACAGGCAGGCTTATAACTAAGCTTGATATTGAGTACATGGTTCAAAAGGCTGAAAAAGAAAATACAATAGACTCAAAACAAGTTGATCTTCTTCACTCCGTTTTAGATTTTCCTAAAATTAAGGTGAAGGATATTATGATCCCGAGACAGAAGATTAAGTTCATCAAAACAGGATGCTCTTATGAAGATGTCTTAACAATAATTAAAGAAGATACCCACTCTAGATTTCCTGTATGTGATGGCGAGCTAGAAAGTATGCAAGGTTTTCTACATGTAAAAGAATTAGTCTTTTTACAGCAAGAGCATAGAGATAATTTTGATATCACTAAACACCTAAAGAGCCCTTTCTTTGTTTATGAGCATATGAAGATTCAAGCAGTCTTTGATCATATGAATAGAAAGAAAGTTCATTTAGCTCTAGTTAAAGATGAAAATGGATTAATTGTTGGTATAATCACTCTTGAAGATATCGTTGAAGAAATCTTTGGTGAAATCCAAGATGAACATGACGAAGAAGAAGAGTCTACTAATAAAGAATATCAGATTAGTGATTTAGAAACAGGTATTTATATAGATGGCTCACTTTCACTTCGAGATCTTTATAATGACTTCGAAATAAAAATTCCTCTAAATGACAATTACTCAACAGTATCTGGATTCATTCTCGATATGCTTGGAAATAACTTTCCTGAAGAAGGACAAATTATCGTTTGGGAAGGCCTCTCTTTTGAGCTTAAGAAAGTTCAAGATTATGAAATTCGTGAAATTAGGATTCAAGACGTTGACGGTGAGAAGCATTTTTTTTCAAAGAGAGAAGCTAACTCTGCCGGAGAAGAAGACGATGTCGAAGATAAAGATGATGATCGAATAACATCTCAAAAAATATCTCCTGTATAGCTTATATTAATTCACATTTACGTTTATACTTAAGACCTAATTTATTTAGGTCTTTTTTTTTATGGAGAATAATAATGGATAAAATATATGATGTTGCAGTAATTGGTGGTGGATCTGCTGGAGTGATGGCCGCTCTTAGAACTGTTTTAAATAATGATGATACAGTTCTCTTCCCTGGAACAGGAAAAGATAAAAAGAAGTCCAGAGCAATGTGGGTTTCTAAGGTCGAGAATATGCCTGGGCACCTTGAGTATAAAAAAGGTATTGAAAATCCAAATAGAGAGCAACTTAATTGGCTCTCTACTGAGTGTGAACTTAAAGATAAGTTCACATGGCTTAAAAATAGAGGCGTAACTGAACTGAAAAAGAATGGTGATATTTTCGAACTTACTGATAATAAAGGTGAGAAATACCAAGCAAATTATGTGATTCTCTGTACTGGAGTAATGGATGTACAACCAAAGATTGATGGTGAAATGGATCCAATTTTTCCTTATGCAAATAACCAATCAATAGACTATTGCCTTAGGTGTGATGGACATCATGTCTTCGGTAAGAAGACTGGTATTATTGGTCATAATAACGGAACAGGTTGGGTTGCGGCCATGCTACATGAGAGATACAACACTCCTGAAATGAAGATCTTTACTCATGGGGAGACTCCAGATTTTAGTGATGAAGTGAAAGCTCTTATTGAAAAATACGATATTGAAGTTTATGAGGGCGAAATCTTTTCTGTAAAAGGTGATACAAAAACTGGAAAACTCGAAGGTTTTGAGGTTGAAGGCGCTGGTTTTATAGATGTTGAGATGAGCTTTGTTTCACTTGGTATGATTGTATATAACGAGCTTGCTAAAGCGCTTGGTGCAGATGTTGATGATCGAGGATTTGTTACAACTAATGGAAAAGGTGAAACAAATATTGAAAATCTCTATGTGGCAGGAGACCTTCGCGCCGGTGTAAAAAAACAAATTTATACTGCCTGGGATACTGCGGTTGATAGCGCTGATGACATCAATGCTAAGATTAGAAGAGTGAGAAGAAACGAATGAAGATATTAATTTCCTTTCTTTTTACAATTTCCTGTTTGGCCAACTTCACTGGAAAGTGGAGTGCTAGTGGATACTATAAAACACCAAAGAGAGTAGGAGAGTGCTTAGAAGTCTTCATGCAGTTTGAAGTGACTAAAGAAAAGTTTTCAATAATTGATGGTGGATATATTTGCGGAGATCTTCAGGCAAGTTATCCTCCTTCAAGCTTTGAAATTGAAGAGGGTTCTCTGTACTACTATGGAGAAAATGTTGGATCTATTACTGATAGTGAAATTAATATTAGATATGAAGACGGACTCTTTCACCTAAACTTAAGAAAAGCTGAAGGTCAGGTCATTTTTCAAGAGAATTGGGATGATGGTGAAGACTATCTCTCTATTTCATCAAAGATGGATTTACTTCTTTAGAATATGTATCTTCACATCACCAAGCACTTTTGATCTACATGAGAGTCGAATATCTTTACTGGCGACCCATTCCTCGCCATGAGACTCTGTGTAAGATCCCTTGATATGCTCAACGGTATCATTTTCGATGATACTTTGTTTGGAGAGATTTTCGCTACCTTCTAGAATATTGATTCTACATGTACCGCAAGATCCCGCAAGACACCCTTTGGGAAGAATATATCCGGCCGTTTCAAGCCCAATCCAGATATTTTCTCCTTCTTGAACCTCAAAATAAAGGACATCTTCTTCTAAAAGTTCTCCATTTTCGGCTACTTGCACTAGTGACACGGTGGGCATACGAATTCCATCCTTTAATGACTATAGTTTGCTGAATTTACTCAGATATTACCCTATCGGTATGATATGAGAATTATTAAGGATCACGTAGCAAGGAGCTAAAAAATGATGAGCTTTGAAAGATTATATAAAGATGGACACGAAGAGGTAATCTTCTTTAGTGACCCTAGTTGTAATCTAAAAGCAATTGTTGCTATTCATAATACTACTTTAGGACCAGCACTTGGTGGAACTAGAATGTGGCCATATGAATCAGAAGAAGAAGCAATTAATGATGTTCTTAGACTATCAAAAGGAATGACTTATAAAGCAGCAGTGTCAGGATTAAATCTTGGTGGTGGTAAAGCTGTTATTATTGGTGATCCAGACAAAGATAAGTCTGAAGCTCTATTTAGATCTTACGGAAGATTTCTTGAGTCTCTAAATGGAAGATATATCACAGCAGAAGATGTGAATATTGGTGTTCAAGATATTGAGCATGTATTTACTGAAACTGGAAATGTTTGTGGTGTTGCTAAGATTCATGGTGGATCAGGTAACCCTTCTCCATATACAGCAAAAGGTGTATTTAGAGGAATTGAAGCTGCTTGTAAGAAAGTTTACGGTGACCGTTCTCCAAAAGGAAAGACTGTTGCGCTTCAAGGTGCAGGTTCTGTTGGTAGATACCTTGCAAAGTATTTAGATGAAGCAGGAGCGAAAGTTGTTGTTTGCGATATCAATGAAAGAAATATTCAATTATTAAAAGAAGCAGTTCCAAGTGTTGAAGTTGTTGGTGTAAATGACATCTATGATGTTGATTGCGATATCTACGCTCCATGTGCTCTTGGTGCAACTGTTAATGATAGTACGATTGATAGACTAAAGTGTAAGATTGTTGCAGGTGCTGCAAATAACCAACTTGCAGAAGATCGTCACGGTGAAATTCTAAGACAAAAAGGAATTCTCTACGCGCCAGATTACTTAATCAATGCAGGTGGATTAATGAACGTTTCAATTGAGTTTGAAGGTTGGTCTGATTCTAAGTCTTCAAGAATGGTTGATACTATTTACGATACAACTCTTAAGATTTTTGCAATCTCTGATGAGCAAGATATTCCAGTTAATAAAGCTGCTGATGTTCTTGCTGAGAGTAGAATCGAGTCGATCAGAAATATCAGTGGTAAGTACCTTGGTAATTTAGGTCACAGATTTCCTGGAAGAAAAACAAGAAATTAATATAAAAAAGAAGGCTTCGTAAGAAGCCTTTTTTATTTTACGTAAAGCTTTGGTGTCAGAGCATTTTCATGGTCTGACTTCTTCTTAAAACTATTCTTAATTACAGTAAGAAATGAAGGGTTCGTAAAAAAGAACCTAATAGTTGTCAGTACAGGAAAGCGAAGTATTCCTCTAATATTTGCAAAACGGTAGCTCACACCAATTGTATCAGTTTGATTTTCAACTCTATGCCACATCCACGCAGGAATAAAGAGAATATCTCCAGGCTCAAGAGTGCACTTATATGGTTTAATTTCCTTAATTAACTCACTAATTTCATCCTCATCTTTATCTGAGAAGTAATAGCCAAAACCATCATGACCAACGTTCATAAGAGGAGATAGATCAGCTGGGTACATTTCCCAGTCTTTAGTTCCAGTAACTGTCACAAAGAAAAAGGCAGTCATCCCACAGTGCCAAGTCGTAATTCTTTTGGCGGGGCCAATAAAGGATTGATAACTAAACCCAATAAAGCATTGTCTCATTTTCTCAAGCCATTTGAGATTAAAATCTTTTTGAAGCTCTGGGAAAAATTCCATTATCTTACAGAATCGAAGGTAATTGTTTTCTTTATTTCTCCAACTCTTAACAAGTTCTTTAATCGAAATCATCTCACCATCTTTTGGGAGAGAAGGGTCTTGGTATTTTTCATCTAGACCTTTCTTGGAAACTATAGGGAACTTTTCATCTCCGTAGTGTTTTTCGAGAAAATCAAAACTCCATTTTTGAGTTGCTGGCCAATCGAGTGCCTCTTTATCAAATATAACTGGAACTCCGGCCTTTAAGTATTTTAAAAACTCTTTTTCAGATAGACCTTTTTTTCTTTCGACTTCTTTAGGAGAGTTATCAAAGTTCTTTAAACTTGTTTTTTTATTAATTTCTATGAGGGTATTTCTCTTCCCATTCACAAGAAATGAACTTTTCTTGAAGATGTGAAGTAGTATGAAATAGAAGTTGAATTTCGCTCTTAAAATAATCGGTATTTTAATTTTTTTAAATTTATCCACAATCATTTTATAATCTCTCATAGGTATTATTATTATCTTCTAAATTATACCTTGTTGCTAATTTTTGTCTAGACTTGTAAGTCGTGCACACTTTTCTATGTGGCTTATTTTATTAAAGAAATATAGTATATGAGTATGAAATTACTTAGGTCAGATATCTTTAATATAGCGAGAAATACTTGGGACTTTTTTAAGTCCTATCCGTTATTTCTAGCAATTTTTTATGTCTGTACAATCACAAGCTTTGGGGGATCATTCTTTGAGGATGGCCTATATATTGCTAAGGCGAAATCTATAATTCAAGATTTTGATTACAACGTAATCAACCAGGTTGATAGTACATTTCAATGGTTAGTGACAAAAGAATATTTTCATCCAACCCAGCATACGGAAGTTCAAACACCTGCCCTTGTTATATTAAGGTATTTAGAGAAGATTCTATTTAATACTTCTTTTGAAGAGGAATTTTTACTTGGATCTTTGGCGCTTAGTTTGTTTTGTCTTTATTATGGTTTCTTATATTGTGGGAGAATCTTAAAACACTTTGGTGAAGAGAACTTTTCATACTCCTTCGCATTGTTTTTTTCTTCTACTGTTTTTATGTATTTTTCAATTTTTTATCTTAATGTTAGTGAGATTTTTTCTTTTCCTTTAACTGCATATCTACTCTCTATTGTATTACTTAAAAAGAAGGTGGTGACTGTAGGGGAAGCTCTCTGTTTTAGTATATGCAGTGCCGTTTTGTTAATTTCAAAATCTATATACTTCTTACCATTCATTTTGAGTACGTATTATATACTGTTTAAAAATAAAGAAAATAAAACAACAGCTATATTTATTATGGTTACTGCTCTAATGAGCGTAACATATTATATCAATATGCTTGATCAATTTGGTGGTGTTGAGCTTCTAGGAGGAGCTGCTGAGACATTTCTAGACTTTTCTTTTTCTAACTTTTTTAGAACTTTTATTTTTGGAGGTTTTAGTCTTGGGGGTCTTTTTTCATCAAACCCAAGTTACCTCCCTGCTCTAGTTTTTGCTTTAGTTTTTATTTATAAATTATATAAAAAGAATTACGATAGATTTATACTACTACTTCTTCTTCTGTGGCTTGCAGCTGGTTTTTCTCAAACTGTTTTCATCATTGGAGACGTTGTTAATGACCAATTTCCTGGCCGACTTATTTTGACTGTTTTACCTTTATTGTTGATAGGTTTTTATTATTTTTATAAAGGAATAACAAATAGGTGGATAAAAGTACTTTTGAGTATTTCTTTTATTGGGATTCATCTTTTTTCACTTATAAACTATTTAGCAATATCAAAGATTGGTCACTATCAATATGCAACACAGAGAGTGGTTAGAAGTTATTTAGAATTTGAGAGGATTATAGATAGTGCGCTATTTAATATTGAAATTGCCAATTATAATTTTTCTTATATAGCCATTTGGAGCTTTATTATTTTTCTTCTTTTTAAAATATCTAAGAAGAAACTTTTCTTTTCCTTTAATATTGGGACGGCGTCGCTCTTATTACTTTTTTGTTTTTTAAGTTATTCAAAATCAGAAATCAATACCACTGAATACTTCGAGAGAAATAAGGGATTGAAAGAGAGTGTGGTAATAGGTAATAGTGGAGAGGTGTATTTTTACAATTATATAAATGACTCTCTAGAGTTTAGAATGAGAGAGACTGATGATACTACTCTAAGAAGTGAAATCATCGTTAGACGTAAAAAATACTATGATATAATCAAAAAGAACTTATTAAAGAGTACTCCTGAATTTGATGATATTTTAGATAATTATATCTTCTATTATGGCTACTATAAAGAGGATAAGTGATTAACGAGCCCGTAAATAAACTTAATGTAGTTCTTGTTAGAGCTCCTTATGTCATACCTACTAGTTCAGTTTTTGGGAACCAGGGAACACCTGCGCTTGGACTGGCCTACTTGGCTGGAACAGTTGAAAGGCTAGGGCATAATATTACTTGTATAGATTCCTTCGCAAAAGGAATTGATACGTTCACTCCAATAGAAAATACAAACCTCCTTATAAATGGAATACCTAACGCTGAGACATTGAGCTTAATTCCTGAAGATACAGATATTCTCGGAATTTCTTGTATGTTTTCAAGTGACTGGATTAATACTATTGATCTAGTAAAAGTGATAAGACAAAAATATCCTAAGCTTATAATTATTCTAGGTGGTGAGCACGTTACAGCTGATCATGAATATATTTTAACGACATATAAAGAAGAGGTCTCTCTCTGTATTCTAGGAGAAGGCGAGCAAAAGTTAGCAAATCTTTTAAATACTTGTAGTGAGTCTTTGGACAATTTATATAAAGCTCCAGGAATTACTTATTATAATGAAGTCTCAGGGAAGGTTGAAACTAATCCTAGTGACTACAGAGTTAAAAATCTGGAGACTATTCCATTACCCAAATGGGATGGATTAGAATTACATATCTTTCATGAACGCTTACTAGGGATGTCAATGATTGGTAAGCGAACAATGCCAATGCTCTTGTCTAGAGGGTGTCCCTACCAGTGTACATTTTGCTCTAGTGCAAAAATGTGGACTACTCGTTGGGTGGCCAGAGATTATTATGAAGTGATAGAAGAAATTAAAATGTATAAAGATCTTTATAATATCAATCATATTGATTTCTATGATTTAACAGCAATTATTAATAAGAAGTGGACGATTGATTTTTGTAAAGAAATGATTCGTCAGGAAATAAATTTAACATGGTCTCTTCCTTCTGGAACAAGGTCAGAAGCTCTCACTCACGAAGTTCTTGATCTACTCAAAAAGAGTGGATGTACTAAAATAACATACGCTCCTGAAACAGGATCTGTCAGGATGAGTAAGCTAGTTAAGAAGAAAGTTAATCTAAAGAAGATGCTAAGTTCAATGAAGAATGCAGTAGATGTTGGACTCATTGTTAAGGCCAATATTATCTTTGGCTTTCCTGAAGAGAGAGCTATGGATAGAGTTTATAACTTTATCTTCATATTTAGAATGGCCCTTGTAGGAATTCACGATGTTCCTTGCTTTGGTTTCACTCCATACCCTGGAAGTGAGCTCTTTGATGAGCTACTTGAAAAAGGTGTTATAAAAAGAGATGAAAATTATTATGAATTTATGTCAAATTTAATTTATACAAAGCCTTTTAATAATAAATCTTGGAATGATGAGGTTTCTGATTACATGATTCCTTGTCTCAGTCTTGGTGGGATGGCCTTCTTCTATTCTCTACAATACCTTTTTAGACCTAAAAGATTTTATAACCTTGTCGTAAATGTCTTAAAAGACAGTCCTCAGACTATGTTAGAGGTTGCATTTGCTAATATGTATAAAGACTTTGTGAAAGGAAGAAGATTTCAGAAATAATAATATTTCTGTTATCATCAAGTTTATCATATAGTTTTAGTTTGTAATTCTCACTAATTTACATTTTTGGATTTAGCTTGGTTAATGACCCTTTAGTAACAATTATTATTCCTATGTATAACGAAAGTGCTACTATCGGGGAGCTTCTTAGTCGTTTGACTAAACTAGAAGGGAGTTACGAAGTTATTGTTGTTGATGATGCATCAACTGATTCTGGAAATGAAATTGTATGTAAGTATCCCGAAGTTAAACTTTTAACTCACTCTGAAAATCTAGGTAAATCAGATGCTATTCAGTCGGGTCTAAAAGTTGCATCTGGAGATATTATCCTTATTCAAGATGCAGATCTAGAGTATCCAACAACAAATATTCCAAAACTTATTCGGCCAATCATTAATAATGAAACAAGTGTCGTCTATGGAAAGAGAGTTAATACAGGGAGCTTTCTTCCCATTTCTTTAATTGCTAAATTCACTATTTCTAGACTTGTTTACTTATTATTTGGTAAGTCTGTTGAGGACGTGAACACTGGTCATAAGGTTTTTAAAAAGACATGTTTAGATGGTGTTTTACTCAGCTCTAAGCGTTTTTCTTTTTGCGCTGAAGTGACAATAAGACTTATACAAAACTCTGTGAAAATTCATGAAGTTCCAATAGATTACTTTCCAAGAACTAAGAATGAAGGCAAGAAGATCTCTTACTTCGATGGATTTGGAATTGTAAAAACTATCTTCTCACTTAAGCTTCAAAAGAGCGGGAAATGAAACTAACAACAATTCTCTCTATTATTTTAATTAATATAAAGCATAGATTACTTTTTCTTTTTGGAAGAGTTGATCTAATTGTTCCGTATAAGATCCTGATTCAAACTACAAATGATTGCAACTCTAGGTGTGACAGTTGTCATATTTGGAAAATTAATAAAGATAAATCTCTCAAAGAAAAAGAAATACAAGTTGCTCATTACGAAAATCTATTTAAGTCTTATGGTAAAGATTTGTATTGGATTTCTTTAAGTGGGGGAGAGGTCACTCTCGATAGTAGTATTCATGAAGTTATAGAACTTGCTCATAAACACTGTAAGAATTTGAAAATGATTACGTTTACAACAAATGGACTTCTCCCAGATAGAGCTCTAAGTATTGCTGAGACTATAAAGAAGTGTGGATTAGATCACTTTATTACCATTAGTTTGGATGGCAATGAAGAGCTTCACGATAGAATAAGAGGTATTCCTGGAAATTATGAGAAAGCTTTTAAGACTTTCAAACTTCTTAAGTCAAAAGGATTTTATACTCATTTTGGGATTACTATTAGTGATGAAAATCATAATTTTATTAGAGATGAATATGACAGCTATAGCGAAAGTATAAAGGCCGTGACATTTGTGAATAGCGGGGGAATCTACAACACTGACAATACCATTAGTCGCAACGGTCTTCTCGCTTCCCTTGGAGTCATACTTCAAAAGTATAAGGTTTCATCTCTAGGCGACTTTTGGGAAAAACTCTATATTCAGCTGTCCTTAAAGTTTGTTAAAGAAGGTCAAAAGAGAAATATTATTCCTTGCTCCGCTGGTCTGTCTTCTCTACACATTTCTCCCTATGGAGAAGTCTCTCCTTGTATGTTCCTGCAAAGCTATTCAAATATAAAAGATGAAGGGTTTCTAGATAGATTACTTGATAAAAATAATAGCTCTAAGAGACTAGCTCCTTATCGTGGGGAGTGCCAAAAGTGCTGGATGAATTGTTACGCCCCTCATTCTATGATGCTCTCTCCATTTAAAACGCTATTTCAAGCATTTAAGAAGTAGCTCTAAGTATTCGTTATTTAAGTGATTACTTGTTGAGAACAATATTGCCCCATTCGATCCAAACCCCAATGATGATAAAATCACTTGATGAATAGTCTAAAGAGCCTAGCTCTAAAAACACTTATTTCTTCCCTTTTGCTTTCAATGCCATTGCTTAGCTTTGCAATAGACTTTGAAGATGCTGTATTTCCAGAACTTGCAACTTCGGCCCGGGCCCTATCTATGGGAAATGCCTATGTTGCAAAAGCGGACGATGCTAGTGCTGTCTATTACAACCCAGCTGGTCTTGGATCCATTAGAAAAACTCACTTTCACTTAAGTAACTTTCACATGGAATTTAATAAGGGTTGGATTAATAATTCAACGAGGGGAAGCGTTTTAGATGTATTTCCTGAGGCCATGAGTGCATTTAGTTTAGAAGGACAAAGAGAGAATCTCTTAAAGAATAAGGGTTCAATTTCCCATCAGAGATTTAATTTTCTGCCAAACTTTACTACAAGATATTTTAGTTTAGGTTACCTAGTTTCAAAGAGAACTAGGGCCACAATAGGTCAAGAGGCCGGAGCAAACTTTGAGTATGCTGATAGAAGAGACCATGGTCCATATGCAGCGTTGAATATCTCTTTATTTGGTGGAGTATTTAAAATTGGTGGCTCTGCAACTTATCTAAATAGAAAAGAAGTTGTTGGTGAAAAGAATGCAAACACTGAATATGAAGAAGACCCAACAGAAGTAAAAAAAGGGGCTGCAGTAATTGTTGTGGCCGGAGCAAAACTTACTCTTCCAATTGCATTTCTACCGACATTTGCAGCAAAAATGAATAATGCTTTTGATCAGAGATTTTCTGAGGGAAGTACAAATGGTGCACCAACAGAAGTATTAAATTCACTAGATCTAGGATTCTCTCTTACTCCTCAGATTGGAAATGTTGTTCGAGTTCATCTAGAAGCGAACTATAAGGATATTTCAAGTGAGTATGATGGAGTATCAACAAATAGAAAACTAACTCTAGGTCTAGAGTTAGATATCGCTAGAAAGTTCTTTATGAGAGCTGGATATGGTGATGGATGGGGTTCTGCAGGAATTGGGATTAAGTCTCAAAAGCTTGAGTTTGACCTGACAACCTATGCTGTAGACACAACAAGTAACGAATTTAGAGGCAAAGAAGACAGAAGATTTGCCCTTAGCTTCAGTTACGGGCTCTAATTAATCTAAAATCAATATCTTATTTTCAGTATGACGTGTCATTTTAGACATTTGACCCTTCTTTAGGTAATCTGCTTGAGATTTTTATATTTACGTCGCAAAGCGCCGAAAAGGAGTTTTCATGCTCGATAAAACAAAAGGACTGGATACGATGAGTTCTAAAAAACTTAAGAAGTTAAATGCTGAAGAGAAATTAAAATTAGCTAAAAAATATAAGCTTAAAAAAGAAGATCTCATTGCAATGCTTAGAAATATTTATGTTTCTAGAAAATTAGATGATGCAGAAATATCAATGAAGAAACAATCAAAAGCGTTTTTTCAAATTTCTGGAGCTGGACATGAAGGTGTTTTAACAGCTGCTGCATTTGCAATGAAACCAAAGTATGACTGGTTCATTCCTTACTATAGAGACAGAGCTCTTTGTACAGGGCTTGGGGTAACTCCATACGAAATGCTTTGCCAAGCAAATGGAAATATTGGTGATACTGCTTCTCACGGTCGTCAAATGCCGGCCCACTGGGGAAATGTTAAATTAAATATTGTTAATAAATCATCATGTACAGGAACACAATTCTTACAGGCATGTGGTGTTGCAGAAGCTGGAGAGTATTTAAACTCTTTAGATGCTACTGGAGCCGATGTTGGAACAGAAAACTTTCAAGATGATGAAGTTGTTTATACTTCATGTGGTGATGGAACAACTTCGCAGGGTGAGTTCTGGGAAGGTTTGACTACTGCTTGTGTTAATAAGCTTCCAGTTCTTTTCCATGTTGAAGATAATGGTTATGCCATTTCAACTCCTACATATATTCAAACTCCAGGTGGATCAATCTCTAAAGCAATGGATGAGTTCCCAGGTTTAAAAGTTTTAGAATGTGATGGAAATTGCCCTATAGAGTCTTATGCAACATTTGTAGAAGCTGTTAAGCACATCAGACAAAAGAAAGGTCCAGTTCTTGTTCACTCACACGTAACAAGACCTTACTCTCACTCTCTATCTGATGATCAATCAATGTATAGAACTAAAGAAGAGCTTTCTGAAGAGAAGACTCTTGATGTATTTAACTCTTACCCAAAGACTTTAATTGAGTCAGGGATTATGACTGATGATGAAGTGAAAGCTTTATTAGATGAAGTATCAAAAGAAGTAAGACAAGCAATGACAGATGCTATTGCTACTGAGTGGCCAAAGCCTGAAGATTCAGTAAAGCATGTATTCTCTGAAGATGTAGATATTTCTTCAAGTGAATTTGATACAGAGGCAACACTTGAAGGAAAAGATGACATTCCAATGGCCGGAGCAATTAATAGTGTTCTTAAGAGAGAATTCTCGAAGAACCCACTACTAAGAATGTTCGGTGAAGACGTTGCAGACTTTTCTCAATTAGAAAAATTAGATAATCCAGACCTTTCAGGAAAAGGTGGAGTATTTAAAGTAACATCAGGAGTTCAAAGAGCTTCTAAAGATGGACAAGTATTTAACTCTGCACTTGCAGAAGCAAATATCATTGGTCGTGCTATTGGTATGGCGATGAGAGGAATTAAGCCAGTTGTAGAGATTCAATTCTTTGATTACATCTGGACAGCCTATATGCAATTAAAGAATGAGATGGCAACGACTAGATACAGATCTGGCGGTGACTTCAAATGTCCAATGGTTGTAAGAGTTCCAATTGGTGGTTACTTAAGAGGTGGATCTATTTATCACTCTCAATGTGGAGAATCTCTATTTACTCATATTCCTGGAGTATGTGTAGCATTCCCATCAAATGCAGCTGATGCAGCAGGACTACTAAGAACTGCGATTAGAGCAGATGATCCTGTAATGTTCCTAGAGCATAAGCACCTTTACTACCAAGGTTACAATAGAACTGCTGACGTTGGTGAGGAGTATATGATTCCATTTGGGAAGGCCCGTGTAGCTCGAGAAGGTGCTGATGCGACAATCGTAGCTTGGGGAGCGTTAGTTCAAAAATCAATTGAAGCGGCAAAGAAAATTGAAGCTGAACTTGATGTTAAAATTGAAATTCTTGACGCTAGAACTCTTGTTCCTTTCGATATGGACGCAGTTAAGAAATCAATTGGTAAAACAAATAGATTATTAATTTGTCATGAAGAAACAAAGACTTCAGGTTTTGCAGGTGAGATTTCTGCAAGAGTTAATGAGGAATGTTTTGAATCTCTTGATGCTCCAATTTTAAGAGTAGCAGCAAAGGATTCGCACGTTGCTTATTGTCCAACTTCTGAAGATTATATTCTTCCTCAAGTGGATGATGTTTATAATGAACTGAAAAAATTACTTTCATACTAAATGATATGAAGAGAGGGTGATTCACCTTCTCTTCATTTTCTTTCGACATCTAATCTGATGCCCATCAAATAAAATCTTTCTTCTACAACTTATATTTTTATTCTTAGATTTCTCAACACCACCATCTATATTCCAACTTGTTAGAACTTGTATGGACTCATTTGTTTTGAGTTTTATTCTATCTGTAGGAACATTATAAATTCTAGAACTAGAAAGTATTAGAGCAAATAATAAGTATCTTAGTTTTCTACTTCCTGAGTAGAAGAGAAGAAAAATGAGTCCAAAGAAATCTATTTCAGAGTCAAATGAAAGAGATGATAGATCAAAAAAAATCTCGGAAGTAGTTCTAATGACATATAAAAAAGGGAAGGCCATATCAACCTGTATCAATGAACTTACCCAGTAAAAGATAAAAAGAAAGGGGAATAAGAATGAAAAAATTGAAGTGAGTAGAAAGCCTAGGAAAAAACCTACAAAGGAAACAGATGTATTAAGAAATAATGTTAGAAGTAGGTTCGCAGTAAAAAATGAGAATGCAATTGATGAGAGCTTAGGCGTTGAGAGTAAGCTTCCAAGGAATAAAAAGCTAAAGGTAAAGCTCATAGGATTATATTGATAAGTTCCAAATATAAAATCGAATATAAAACTAATCATAAATATATAGAATATATCTAATTTAATTTTTAATTTCTTAAAGAATAAATTGGTTATCCTGAGAATAGATATCCGCTTTAGAGAATAGAATTGTGCTAGTCCAAAAGGTAAAAGGCAAAGCGACAACTCTATTATTAGAGATGACTTCTTAAATCCCTTTTTCCTAAGTCTTCTAATAAGAGGAAGGAAAATAATAAAGAAAGAGCTAAAGTGAATACCACTAGGAGTAAAGAGATGGTTTGTGTGCAGCTTTGTAAATATCTTTTTTAAATTCTTTGTTAAACTTCTCTTGTCACCTAGAATAAAGGCCCTACTCAAAGCGAAGTCCTCTCGACTTTGAATTCTCTTCATTTTGTGTAAGTGATTACTAATTAAGTATGGTGTTCTAGTCACTCTAAAGTCTGGTCTCTTATTTTGAAGATTAATGAAGAGAAGAATAGAGCTTATTACCAATATGAATGGAAAGCGCCAGTTGGACATAGGAGCTCTTAATAGCAAAATGAATGAAATTGAGGAACTTATAACTCTCTGATTTTAATAGACTCTATTCTTACGGGCATCAATTGTCTTAGAGATAGGTATTAAGACTTAACTTATTGTTTCTAAAGAGATATGAATTATCCTATAGGAGCCTGTATGAACCGTACTTTAATCGAAAAATCTTTAGAGAAAGACTTTGAACACTTTTTTTTAGAAGATGACTTATCAAGAAATCATTCTTATATCTCAAGTCTTCCAAATGATAATGTTGCTTGCTCACTAAAGATTAAGGATGATTTAGTTCTGGCGGGACTACCTTATTTCTTTGGGGCCTTCAATCACCTTGGTGCAGATTTAGACTCTACTGAATTATTAAAAAATGAAGGGAAAAGCTTTAAGAAAGAAGACAAAGCTGAGATTCACTTCGACCTTCCTTTTTCTCTAGCTTTAACTGGTGAGAGAATAGCGCTTAACTTATTACAGAGAGCGAGCTCTATCGCAACGTTTACTGCTAAGTTTGTAGAGCTTGCAAAGAATTCAGAAACAAAGATATTAGATACTCGTAAAACAACCCCTGGTCTTAGAGGTCTCGAGAAGTATGCCGTAAGAGCTGGTGGTGGGTACAATCATCGTCTTGGACAAAGTGATATGTGGATGGTTAAGGATAACCATAAGTCATTCTTTGGTGGAGTAAAGGAAGCTGTCGACTTCTTTAGATCGATGAATGGTTTTTATACACCTATCGAAGTTGAAATTCATGACCTTGCTGAACTACAAGCAGGCTTTGAACTTGGAATCAAACATTTTATGCTAGATAACTTCTCCCCTGAAGATATACAGAAGGCCGTGGCCATTAAGCCAAGTGGTGTTACTTTTGAAGTCTCTGGTGGAATAAGAATAGATACAATCGAAAATTATTTAATCCCAGGTGTCGATGCTATAAGTATTGGCTCAATGACTTATGATGCTCCAGCAGTGGATCTCTCTCTTAAGTATAAGAGGTCATAAATGTCAGTATATGAATATGATGTTTTAATTATTGGTTGTGGTATTTCGGGGCTAACCTCTGCAGCAAAGCTTGCTGAAACGGGGATTAAAGTAGGTATTCTAACTCGAGATGAAGATCCAAAAGTTTCAAATACTCTCTACGCTCAGGGAGGAATTATCTATCCACACGGAGATGATACAGACCTTCTAGATGATATTCAGAGAGCTTCTTCGTTTACTGCAAATGAAAGTGCAGCATCAATTCTAAAAGAGAGATCCGGAAAAATATTAGAAGAGATCCTAATCGATAAATCTAAAACAAACTTTGCAAAAGATGAGAATGGAGAACTCTTATTTACAAGAGAAGCCGCCCACTCAAGAGATAGAATTCTTTATCAAGGTGACTACACTGGTAGAGAAATACAAATTTCACTATTAAATTATTTAAGTGATAAGAATAGATTTCCAAATGTTCACTTGCTTACTAAGCACACGGCTATTGACCTTCTAACTCCTGTTCATCATGGAGTACGCATTCAACAGCGCTATGAAGATAATTATGTAGTTGGAGTTTATGCTTTAAATCAAGAAACGAAAGAGGTCGCAAAAGTTATTTCTAAGTTTACAATTCTTGCCACCGGAGGAATTGGTGGACTATACCTTCACCATTCTAACTCTGAAGGGGCAAGAGGTGATGGACACGCAATGGCCAAAAGGGCAGGAGCGATTCTTACCAATATGGAATTTATTCAATTTCATCCAACGACTTTCTTTGATAGTTCTTCTCATAGAAGATTCTTGATCTCAGAGGCCATAAGAGGCGAGGGCGGAAAGCTTATAAACTCAAATGGTGTCGCTTTTATGGAGAAGTATCATCCAGATAGAGAGCTTGCACCTAGGGATGTTGTCTCTAGAGCAATTGCTGATGAGATTATTGAAACAAGACACGACTGTGTTTATTTAGATATCTCTCATAAAGATAGCTCTTGGTTAAAAGAGAGATTTCCAACAATATATGAACATTGCCTTGAAAAAAATGTAGATATTACCTCTGAACCAATCCCTGTTGTTCCTGCGGCTCATTATACATGTGGCGGAGTAAAAACAAATCTTAAGGGGCAAACAAACCTTAAGGGATTATACGCTGTTGGAGAAGTGGCATGTACTGGACTTCACGGTGCAAATAGACTGGCTTCAACTTCTCTTTTAGAAGGACTTACTTGGGGTTATATTGCTGCTGAAAATATTGCTAATAAATTAGATACGGCGTCACTCTACGACGCTCACAAAATTCAAGATTGGAGAAAGGGTCACTTAGAGGCCGACAATGCTCTCATCTCTCAAGATTGGTTAACTCTAAAACAGACGATGTGGAACTATGTTGGACTAACGAGAACTTCTCATAGACTTAAGAGAGCAGACGCCATGTTTAGTGAACTCTACGATGAAATTGAAAGATTTTATAAGAATGCAGAATTGAAAGATAGCCTTATAGGACTAAGAAATGCTGTTGAAGTGGGTTATATGGTTTTAAACTCATCGAGAAGAAATAAAGAATCAGTGGGCTGCTTTTATCGAAAAAGCTAACCCACTAGTTATAGAGTTAGGCTGCAATATTCATTAAAGTTGGAAAGGGATAGATAACAGAGTCGACGTGCTGGTTTGCCACCTCGTCAATAATATCTTGAAAGACTGCTTCAGAAATTCCATCATCTTTAGCGTAGGTCCATATCGTATTTACATGTCCATTGAATTCACCAGCAAAGAATGTCCCAGTGTGAAGACAGCTGTCGTAGGCCATCTTTAATTCTTCTCGGTATTGATCATAAAGCTTCTCTTCTAAATCGACGTTATCCATCTACCAGCGCCTCCGTTTTACGTGCTATGGAAGTATTTTAAAATGGATATAAGAATTTTCTAAATAAAATTCGATATTGGTTAAATTTCATTTACTTATATGTAGTTTCTGTTGATTGCTAAATTTATTGATATTTTTTAACTTTTACGTACTCTTAGTTAGTTACAGTACTTTTTGCCAATTATTCTAGGTTAGTTTCCAAGTTTTCAAGGTATTGCTCAATAGGAGCGTCAGGGAGAATTTTACTCTTATATTTAGTCACTACACCCTGTGCAGTCTCAGTAATTAAAAAAGATAGTAGAAGTGATGCAATTAATTCTTTCATGAT
This sequence comes from Halobacteriovorax sp., assembly GCF_041587335.1. Taxonomy (GTDB): domain Bacteria; phylum Bdellovibrionota; class Bacteriovoracia; order Bacteriovoracales; family Bacteriovoracaceae; genus Halobacteriovorax. The sequence continues at coordinate 12,956 of NZ_JBFGYP010000021.1, read as the reverse complement.
AACTCCTAAGGTTGCGCTACTCTTTTGAAGATGAGCTCTGGCACCCGAAGGTGCCAGATCAGTGGGTAGGGCCTTGAGTAGTCCAGGTGATAAATCCTTTTATCAGTACTGAAGTAGATAAGTTGCCTCGCTATATAAAGATATGTCTTTCGAATACATCCTTGAGGCAATTTGAGCTATATTCGTTATTTCAATAGTTTAAGCTGCTTGTTTACCAAATAAGAAGTTCTCAACTAAGCTTGTGAAGTCTTCTTGCTCGTGTTGAGTCTTATTTGCCGTGGCTTCCTCTGCCACTAGTGCTTGCTCCCAAGTAAGGTCAGCATTGCTCGTGCATGAGCTATGAGAATTATTGCTCTCTAGAGAGCTGTAGTGCATGGTCACTGCACATAAATAAGAAAAATTGAACTCTGTTCTTTTAATGGGAGAGTAATCCCATTTGCAATTTTCTAAGCTTGTTCCATTGAACTTGCAATGTGAAACGCTTGTAAATTGAAATTCGCAATCAATAAAATTGCAATTTACAAACTTGCAATTTTCAATTTTTGAACCGTAGAAAACACAGGACTCGAAAGTAACATTCTTAAAGGTAGTGAGAGAGAAGAGAGAACCTGAAATACTCAAGCCTTTGAATTCTTTAGTATTTACTATCATATTCTCGATAACTTCATACTTAGCGTCCATCTGGCTCTCATTCAAAAAAGGATTAAAGAATTGAGTTAGAGTTTTCATGTCTGCTACTCCCGAGTCTGTGTTTTTGGTGCAAGCTAGTTGCTCCGTGCAATTAAATCTTAATTTATTTGACTGATTGCGTCAAGAGTTAAAATTGCATTAAGGAATTTTTTTGCAATTCCGATAATGATTACAAGCACTCAGAAGCGTTAATTTAATATGCTTTTTCGTAATAACAGTGACTTGGAGATGGAAGATGTCAAATTTCAATCAAGATAAAATTGCAGAGTACCTAGGTGTAGTACGTAAGTATATGCAAGTACGTGGTTCCTTATCGCAAAAAGATTTAGCAGAGATAACAGATGTTGGTGTTTCAACAATGAGTAGGTTTCTAGCTCAGAAAACCTCTGACGTTAACCCGCAGCTTGTCGCTAAGATAACGGCAAAGTTAAATATCCCCCTTCATGAAATGATTGATTTTGTCGAAGAGGAGTATGCAGATCACTTTATAAAGCTGGTGAAGTTTTACAAAGAGGACGAAGACGAATTCTCTAGGGAAGAGCCGAGTTATACTGAAACTAAAGGCCCAACTCAAAAGAAAGATTTTGAAGAAACGTTTGCAGATGCTCTTGGCGGAGGAACGGCCAACCAGAATGTGACTGCAAAGATAAAAGTTGGTGGTAAGTCTCAAAGTATTCCATTTGAAGGAAGGAGAGGTGAGGACCTAACTATTAAAGAAAAATTAGAAAGTCTTACTCCTAGGCAAAAGGCCTACATGAGTGACTTTTTAAATTTAGATATTGAAGGAAGAGATTTAATTGTTGATTTAGGTAATGATCTCTTTAGATTTTTTAGGCAAAAAGGAATGACTATTTGAATAAGATTATTTTTATTCTATTCACTCTTTCTCTTAATACATTTGCTCTTCCTGAGCATGTGCACTTCTTTTTTATTTCTGGAGATGGAGTTTCTCTTATGAGAAAAATTGAAGATGGTCAGATTCGTTTTTCTGAATTAACAGCTAAGAATGTCCTAGAAGAAGATCCCGAATGTGTTCCAATGGGAGATGGATGCTTTCATCCTCAGTTAGGTTATGTTGAAAAGACAACTATAGCAGTTAAAGAAAGGCCTACCCAAGTTCCGCAAAATACTATTAATGCTGTGGATATTGATTTAATAAAATGTGAAGATGGGAATTACTTTGACATTTTTTGTGGAAAAGCAAAGAAAGAAAGTACTGAAAAAGCACTCGTTGAAATTTGGATAGATACTAGCTCTAGTATGAGGTCAGTGGACTACAGTAAAGATCCGAACTACTGTCAAAGAAGAATCGTTGCAAGAAAATTTCGTGAAGGGTGTGCAGAGAAAGTAAATATTCAACTCTTTGATACATCGTTGAAAGAGATGGGAGATCTCTCATCTTCCTGCGTAAATTATGGATTAAATGATCAGAAAAGATTAATGAGATGGATTAAAGATTCATCAGCAAAACAATTATACGTACTTACTGATATTGACGAGCTTTCATTAGAACTTAAGGACTTTCTTGATTCTATTCCTGCCACCATATATGGAGGGGAAGGTAAGAGATACTATATGAAAGATGTTCAGGAAATGACTGAGAAAACAGTTTCTAAGTATTGTAAATAGTCCTCATTTCAAGTAAAAGATATCATGTATAAAAAACTCCTTTCATGGTCTAACGATCAGCACTCTCACTTACCTTGGAGAGTGAATAGATCTCTCTATGTGACCCTTGTATCTGAAATAATGTTGCAACAGACTACTGTTCAAACAGTAGTGAACCATATTGATAAATTCTTAGAAAAATATCCAACATTAGAATCTCTTGCTCAAAGTACTGAAGAAGAGGTTTGTATTGCTTGGAAAGGGCTTGGTTACTATAGAAGGGCCAGGAATTTATTAAATGCAGCAAAAGAAATTAAAGAAAGATTTAATGGAGATATTCCTGTTGATATTGAAACTTTGAAATCAATTAAAGGAATAGGTGATTACACAGCAAATGCAATTGTTGGTATTGGTGCAGGGAAGAAGGCCTTGGCAGTTGATGCTAACCTAGAGAGAGTTATAGCTCGATTATTTGCCATTGATGTTGTGAAAGGTCCAAAACTTCAAAAAGAAATCTACAGAAGATTCTATGATAAAGAGATTTTAAAAGAGTTAACTAATAAAAACTCTCGTAAATTAAATGAAGCCTTCATGGACCTTGGTAGAGTGATTTGTCAGTCGAGAAAAGCAGATTGCCTCATTTGCCCAATGAATAAGTCTTGTGAATCTTATAAATTAGGTAAAGTTGACTTAATTCCTAATGTGCAATCAAAGACTGTTGAGAAGCATGACCTTGAACTTTTAAGAGTCGTCGTCGTAAAAAATAAGAAAGTTTTAGGGTATGTAAAATCAAGTAAGCAATGGCTTCATGGTCAAATTGAAGTTCCAACGTTTATTATTAAATCAACAGATAAGAAAATTGTTCAATATCCTAAAGCCCCTTCGAAATTAAAGAACTTGATGGAAGGTAAAGTTAGTTTTAAATCATCAATTACAAAGTATAAAATTACTAATCATATTTTAGAGATGAGTGAGAAAGAATTTTCAAAATTCTTCAATAGTGATGATTTTGATTTTTATAAAAAAGATTTTGATAATGTGAACTTTACAACAACAACGATTAAGCTTTTAAATAAAGTACTATAAATATTGATCTAAAATACTACTTAGTTTTTTGAAATCTTCGTCGAAGTTATTTTTTCTATTCTTTATTAAAATTGAATTATACCTTTGAAACATTCTGAGGTGACTCGCTTCATGCTCATTATTATAAAATTGCTTAATAAGTCTAGAGTACTGTTTGTCTGGAATTAAACCAAATACCTCTTTCATTTTTTTCTTTCTTTCTGATGGCGGGAGACTCAATGGAGATAGGAAAAAGGGTTCGGTTACTAAATTTATACTATAAATAATGTCCTTTCTCAGTTTCTTTAGTGTTGTGTAAACTTCTTCAAAAGTAAGGAAATTATAAATACTAAGAGTTTGTAAAATATAGACTTCTACATCAAGGTCAATTATTCTTTTGAAGTTTGATACAGTTTTATCCCACTTTAAAGGGTAACGAATAAACTCATTTCTTCTATCTATATCATCTATACTGCATTTTATAATAACTTTTTTAAAATGCTTCCAGTGAGAGATTATCTCTTCTGAGATTGTGGATAAGTTAATATTATATTCTAAAGTTATATTCTTACTTAAATTGTTATCAATTAAATATTTTAAAAAATAAGATTGCTTAGGGTAGAGCATTGGTTCCCCACCATTTATATTGATGAAATTAATATCCTTTGAGTACTTAGCAATATCTACCCAGAAATTTTCTCTCTCCGGCCATGAGAACATTTCTTCTTTTAGTTCGCTGTAGTCAACTCCAAGCTTTATATCTTTGTCTGCTGAAATCTCTCTGTATTCCTTTGTCCATGAAGATGAACTTGCTGGGTTACAGGTCGTACATTTTAAGTTGCATTTATTTCCTAATCTAAGCTCTAAGTTTTGTAGTGTTACTGGGATTTCTCCATCTGGGAGAGTGATGCTCTTGGCGTCTTCGATTGTAAACATTTTCTTGTCTACTTCTTCCTGTCTTCTACTGAGAGCTTTTTTGTCTTCATTTTTATAGCAGACCATACATGCTTTAGGTCGTTCACCATTAAGCATTTTTAAACGAGCTTCTTTAAATGAGTCAGAATTTATTATCGAGTTAATATCTGTATTGTTTAAAGATAGCGTTTGACTGTCATTATGGTTTTTAGCACTACCCAGAGAATTCGTATGGTCAGCAATACAGCAAAGAGATACTTCTCCTATGGGGTGTGTACTTAAGTGAGTCCAGGGAAGGGGACAAAATGTACAACTCATAATGACTCCCACCACTGTGTAGCCTTTTTATTTTCTTTCAAAATATCAGCAAGTGTATACTTATCTTTTCGAATGGATTCTGTTTTAAGGTGTTTCTTTTTCCCTTCTGATAATTGATTGGAAAAGTTATTTGGAAACTTCTCTTCATGAGTCTGTCTTTTCTTTAAATCAAGAAGAAGCTCTAACATTCCCTTTGTGTATTCAGTAAGATTTAGAAGGTTATACTTTATGAGATCATTTAATATCTCTGTTAAAACTTCCTTTGGAAGAGCTAAGGGAGATAGAATAATAGAAGCATCAAAAGCGTAAACGAGCTTTGGATAAATATTGATTTTGAGATCATTACTCAGGTCAATCATCTTCTTCAAACTAAATAATCCGGGAAGAGTTAGAGTTATATCTAGAGCAAGTTCAACATTTTGATTTTTAAGAGAACATTCTTTAGCTTTTTTTAAGTTATCAAGCCAATATTTCCATTTTAATCCTGTCCGTATATATTCACCAATATCTTCTGCCCCATCAATGCTTACAAGTAAGATCACTTTCTTAAAGTGTATTAGTAAATCGTCAAAGAGATTAAGCTCTCCTTTAGATACAAGAGAGAGGTTCGTATTATATCTAATAATTGTATTGCAGGCTTGGTTTGTCTCTACGAGATATTGCATGCTCTTCCAGTGAATGTCCCATAGTAAGGGCTCACCTCCAACCCAATAGATCTCTTCTATTTGATTGTTCTTAAGAGCATAGTTAAATTCTGCTGTAACAACATTTTTTTGAAAATTTTTAATTTCTTTATTCAATTTTGGAACAAGCCATGGATCAGTATCTTCATCCCATAGATTGTTTTCTACCTTTTCTTTTTCCCATTTCGACGAAAGCTGGTCTCCACACATCCTGCAGCTAAAGTTGCAGGTATTATCAAACCTATAGTCGTAAGATTTTGGCATTGTTGATATACTGCCATCTTCCGCTGTATCTTTGATTGCATCTTGAATTAAATGCGGGAAGAGCTCTTTATTAAAATAGTCTCTATATGTCGAAAGAGTGAGCTCTTTGTGATGACAAACACTGCATTCATCTGGAATTTCTCCATTGAGCATTTTCTTTCTAATTGATTTTATAAAGCTTCCATTCCAATACTCTTTTAAAGAGGTGGGCCTGTATTCTTTAGAAGTATCTTGATTTTCGAAATTGCTATCTAGGTACTGTCTTGCAAAATCAAATTCTTCTCTACTTGCACAGCAGAGTCTTCTCTCACTTTGGGGACTAATGAACGTATGCGTCCAAGGAGCTATGCAAAACGCTTTATTTGGAGGGTCTTTCTTCACACTTAAATAGTACTCAGATAAGTAATTTTATGCAAATGCAATAAAAGACCGAGATGGGAGATAAGCCGGGTTTTGTCGTGAACTATCATTCGTCTAGGTCATAAGTTGCCCTATGACTCGAGCGCTTTACCCGCCTGTATGGACTGGCCGTCCTTAACACAGGCCTATTTAAGCTTGCACCACGTAGAGTTTACCTGTTTTCACTACAGCAGGTATCAATTAAGATTCGAAGCAAGGTCGGCCGAAGCTACCCCTTACGTTCTCAGACCCCTGTACATACTTTCTGTTGCACTTGTCCTCACCTCGCGGTGGACGGGAGTTACCCGCTACATCGCCATGTGGAGCCCGGACTTTCCTCCCGTGAAGTAAACTTCACCGGCGATAGCCTTCCCATCTCGGAGCACTTTTTATGCACTAAGTTATTTACTTCGTCAAATGTATTATAATAAAAGACTGCATTGGATAGAATTGTTCTGGGCCATATGATAAAACTTTAAGACAATATATTTAAGCTTTTAGGTAATAAATTATGAAATATCTTCTTATAATTGGGCTATTTACAGCGACAATCTCTACTACAGCAAATGCTGCTCTTTCATCACTTTCAGTCGAATTTTTGAAAAATGGGTCTTTAAATGAGACTCAAAGAATGAATCTAGAGATTAACTCTTTAGAAAAAGAGGCAACCTTTTACTCTAAATCTTGGACACTATCCGCCAGTGGTGAGAGCACTAGCTCTAAACTAGCTAGAAGTTCTTCTTTGTTGATTAGTAATGCAACTCTATTACCAAATGATACAGATACAACTTCTTATAATTTAACAATTTCAAAAGAATTCTTCACAGGTACAGAGATTAGTCTTTCAAACACACTTGTAGATTATACTAATAATGTAAATGTCTCTCAAAATAATAAGGGGTTTACTCAAACAATCTCTTTGGAACAGGACCTTTGGAATAACTTCTTAGGTCGAAGAGATTCTCTTGGTTTAGATATTGCTGAAAAGACTTATGAATATCAAAAGAAGGCAAGTGATTATACGGTTGAGACAAACCTCTATACATTTGTTTCTGAATATTTAAAGGCCAAGTTAGATAAAGCAAACGTTGAATTAAAAAAAGCCGCCCTACAAAGAACAAATAAAAGGTTAGAGCTCATCAAGCGTAGAGTGCGTGATGGTCTAAGCGAAAAGGTTGATTTGTATAGTGCTCAAACGTTGGAGCTGGCATCTAAAGAAAGTTATATGTCGGAAATGATCTCTCTTCAATCAAGTCTTGAGAGCTTATCTAAAAAGGTTCACAGAGAAATCAATGTTGAAAATATTTTAAACTATAGCCTTAGTGCCGAAAGCGAAGTTGAAAAGGTTGAGGGAAAAATTGAAGATAATAAGAATTTCTTAAAAACAAAGAAACAAATAGACTACTTGATTGATAGCTCAAAGAAGGCCGATCACGCTGTTTATCCAAGTCTTGTTTTTGGAACTTCATATTCAACAAATAATTATGAATCATCGAGTAGTCCTATATCTGATGGAGTCATTGGTAGTGATAATAATGAACTGACTGTGGGTCTAACTTTGACTTGGAATATTGGATCTAAAGTTGAGGATCTAACAAAGAAAGCAAGCTCTATTGAATTAAATAAAGTGAAGATGGAGTCCCGTAAAATACTCCTTACTTTAAAAGAGCAAGAAAGCTCTCTCTTACAACGACAGAAAGAGGTCGATGTCTTATTAGTGTCTGCGACGAAGAGGCTTGAGTTAGCAAATAAGACCCTTAAGGAGTACAACAGACTTTACTCAAGAGGTAGAGCAACTCTAGACCAAGTCATTAGAGCTGAGGAAGACTTAATAAGTACTCAAGAGTCTTACGTTAACTATCTTTACTTAAAAGACTCTAATTTTAGCACATTGGCCTATCTAAGAGGTAAGTTGCAAGAAGCAGTAATAAAATAGCTTCAGTTATTAGAAGCTATTTATTGTAGATGGAATAAGGATTCTAGAACAATTGTCACAGACTTCGATTGATCGACCATTTTCTATTTCTGTTATTTGCGTACTTGAGGCCTCATAACGACAGCGAGAGCACAACTTTCCATTTAAAAATGAGATAACTTGTTTATCTTTAATATTTTTCAATGTTTGCTCGAAGAACTTTCTTTGAGTATTTTCCAATGCTTCAAGAAGCGCAGTCATTCTATTAGAGTAATTTGAAATTTCTTTATTCTCTTTCTCTATATCTGAATTTACTTCGCTCCTAAGTTCTTCAAGAGTCTCAAGTGAACCTTTTAGAAACTCATCAGCTTCACTGATTTGTGTTTCAAGCTCTTCAATTTCTTCAAGTATAGTAAGAATACTCTCTTGGATTTGATCAATTTGTGGCTCTAAGCTTTGAATTTCATTTTCAAGAGCTGTTGCCTGAGCTTGATTACTTGCTTTACTAGAGTTTTCATTGGCCCTAGTTAGATCTTTCTCTTTATCGAATAAATTCTTTTCTAATTCTTGGGACTCTTTAGTTAATTCTTCCTTACGTAAAGATAAAGTATCCCTTGATTGAACTCTCTTCTCTCTAGAAGTTTCTACGAAATTGATTCTATTTTGATGAGATTGAATATTTTCTTCATGTGCTGAGATTTTCTTTAAGAGTGCTTGTATCTCGATAAAGTTTTTGAAATGTTCCATAGTTTATTCTTAGGCATTAATATAGATTTGATTATCTATGTACTTAAGAATTTGCTTTATTGGTATTGCTCTGTCAAATCTAATCGCTAGTTTGCTTGAGGGAGTTATACTAGGATCTAGAACCTTTTCATTATAGACAAGTTCTCCCGTGATTGGTTCGATAAGTGAGTAGCCATTTATTGTAGAGAATTTGATCTTGTCACCTAACTCATAATTTTTACAAATTTCATCATAAACTATTAGAGAGAGTCCATTGGTTGAGAAGTTGCAAAGTGTTCCTCCAAAATAGAGTTTTCTCAGTTGGTAGTCGTTTATATTTTCATTTTTAAAAATTAAAGGAAGGTGCAAACTTTCAAAATTTAACCTTTGCCCTTCTCGAGTATCTAATAGATAGAGTAACTCAGGAAAATTTGCGACGATTAGATTATGATGATTAAGTTTTTTGATCTCACACTTAAACACAATGCTATTTACATCATTTTTAGCAAAGATAGGTATATCAGGAATAAATTGAAAACGATTTAGTTTGTCTTTTGGTCTTAGAGAAATATCATAGGAGTAGTTATTGATAAACTTTATCAATGACTGGCTGCGATAGGTTAGTCCATTAACAGTCTGACAAAATTCTAAACTATTGCCGTGACTACTGATTTTCTCAAGTATTTTCGATATCTCTTGAATATCATGCAATGCTGTTCTGCCATCTATCATGTGAACCTCGATTAGCTGTAACAACTCCTGAACATTTTCCCACAAATGTTCAACCTTCTGGCATAATAGATAAGACAATTAATTTACAGGTAGTTAGAAATATAACTGCCCATTTTTCAAGTAGAGAGCAAAATATGCGTGGCAATAAATTTGGTAAATTATTCTCTTTCGTTACCTTTGGAGAGTCTCATGGAGAAGCGTTAGGAGTAGTTCTTGATGGAGTTTCTGCAGGACTAGAATTTAGTCTGAGTGATTTACAAGTTGAGTTAGATAGAAGGGCCCCGGGGAGAGTTGCAGGAACAACTAACAGAAAAGAAGCTGATACGGCCGAAGTTCTATCTGGAGTATACGATGGGAAAACTCTTGGAACACCTATTGCTGTAATTGTTAGAAATACAAATCAAAGAAGTAAAGATTACGATAAACTAAAAACTGAATATAGACCTGGCCATGCAGATGAAACGACTCAGAACAAGTATGGAATTCGTGATCACCGAGGTGGTGGAAGATCTTCTGGTAGAGAAACTCTCGCTAGAGTTATTGCGGGATACTTTGCGGGTCTAATGATACCGAAAATTAAAGTAAGGGCCTTTATATCAAAGATGGGGCCCTTTGAATCCAGTGTTGATGAGCTTAGGGAGAATTTAGATATCTCTCCTTATAACTTTCCAAATACAGAAAAAAATACAGAAATAAAAAAATATCTTTTAGGACTAAAGGCAAATGGTGAATCGGTAGGAGGAAGGATCTCTGTATTGATAGAAGGAACTCCTATGGGACTTGGTGAGCCGGCCTTTGATAAATTAAAAGCTGACTTTGCAAAAAGCTTATTGTCTATAGGGGCCTGTGTTTCATTCTCCTTTGGATTAGGTGAAGAGATGGCAAATATGATGGGGAGTGAAGTTTCAACGCATAGGGGGAACTTTGGTGGAATTGAAGGTGGAATATCAAATGGAGAAGATATTTTTCTAACAACAACATTCAAGCCTACTTCAACTGTTGGTGAAAAAGCTAAAGCAGGAAGACATGATCCATGCATTCTTCCACGAGCAGTTCCTGTCGTTGAGGCAATGGTGAAGTGTGTTCTAGCAGATCATTTACTGAGACAAAGAGCTTATGGAGATGGAGAAATTAATGAGTAGTAGAATTGAATTTTGTAAAATGGACTTTTTAAAAGAGAAGTTAAGAAGTCTAGATACCGACTTGATTTTAATCGTCGCTGATTTAAATGTTTGGAGTTTGTATTCAAAAACTCTCTCGTTGCTCAATATAGATGGAAAGAATGTTCTCTTATGGAAAGCTCCTGATGGAGAGAAAGTAAAAGATTTTGAAAACCTTTCATCTGCCTTAGACTTTTTTCTATCTAGAAATGTTCATAGAAAAGCTCACGTAGTCTCTCTTGGTGGAGGCGCAACGAGTGACTTCTCTGGAATGGTTGCGGCACTGATGCTTAGAGGTGTTAAGTGGTCTACAATTCCTACGACTCTACTCTCTATGGTTGATGCAGCGATTGGAGGAAAGGTTGCAATAAATTCTCCTCAAGGGAAGAATCTCATTGGTGCTTTTCATCATCCGGAAAATATCTGGGTGTGTGACTCATTCTTAGAGACGTTGGATCAAAAAGAAATATCTAGTGGGGCAGGTGAGATCGTTAAGTATGCTCTTTTATCAAGAGATATCTATGCCAAGATAATTCCTGATGTGGAAGTAAAGTCTTTGATAAAAGACTGTGTTCAATTTAAAGAAGAAGTAGTTACAGAAGACTTTAAAGAAACTGGAAGAAGAAAAATATTAAACTTTGGCCATACGTTTGGTCATGCAATAGAGAAGGAATACCATCTGCCACATGGAATTTCCGTTGTTTGGGGAATCTTGTTAATGGATATTCTCTTTAATGACGGAAAGTATAAGGCCGATATATTTAAAATTATAGAAAATTTAAATATCGATTTAGGTGAATCTCCTTGGTTAAATAAAGAATTTCCAGTTGAAAATATAATGCTTTATTTAAGAAAGGATAAGAAGACAACGTCATCTGAGCTCATAGACCTTGTTGTCTTAAAAGAGATTGGAAATGTCGAAATTTTATCTGTTTCTTTTAGTGAAATTGAAAATAAAATTTCTGATAAAAAAGAAGATATTAAAAAGCTTTGTAGTATTTAGTAACATTTGAAAGTTGAGAGCAATATGATTGAAAATGAAGAGTTATTTACAGTTACTCCAGAAGAGTTTAACAAAAATGTAGTTGTTCCAAGCTCAAAATCTTATGCAAATAGAGTTATTATTCTTGCCTCTCTATGTAAAGAAAGTGTCGAAATAATTAATCTACCTCTCTCTCATGATGTTACTAATTTAATTGCTGCTTTAAGAGTAGTGGGACTAAAAATCTTAGATATTGAAAATGGAATTCAAGTCGTAAATTCATTTCCGGAATGTGAGAGCGATACAGATGAAATTATAGAAGTCTTTCCTGGTGATGGTGGAACGACAACAAGATTCTTGATCCCTTTTCTTGCTCTTGGGAAAAAGAATTATAAAATAGAGCCAGAAGGAAGGATGAGAGAGCGTCCTATAGCAGATTTATTAGAGAGCTTAGTAGATATTGGTGCAACAGTAAGTCAGTGTGAAAGTTGGCTTACAATTTCAGGACCAATTTCTTGCTCTCAAAGAATGATTACTGCTGATGCTTCAAAAACCACTCAACATGCTACAGCTCTAGCATTAAGTCTTTCTTCACAAAATGTAGATGTCCTTCCTAAGGATATGAACTATTCAGTGAGCTACTGGGAGATGACTAAGAGTTTAATCCGAGACTTTAAGCAAGGTAGCAGAAGATTTGTAGTTCCTGTCGACTTTAGCTCTATGTCATATATTTTAGCTCTAGGAGCTGACCTTGGAAGTGTTTCTATAAGCAATTGTACAAGTGTTGATCAATATCAGTCTGACTCAGTCTTTTTAGATATTCTTAAAGAAATGGGATGTGAGATAAGTATTTCTAATGAAGGTCTTACGCTGACTAGAGAGAAAGAATTCTTACCAATAGATATGGATTGCTCAAACTGTCCTGATTTAGTTCCTACTCTTGCATTTATATGCTCAAGAACTAAGGGAGTATCAACTTTAAGTAACTTAAGTGTATTAAAATACAAAGAGAGTGATAGACTTGTTGAAATTCAAAAGCTCTTAGACCTTTATAATATAGAAAATACTTATAATGAAGAAGATGATCTACTTACGATATCGGGAAATATTACTCGAGTCAGTGAGAGTAAAAATATATTTCCACCTGATGATCATAGAATTGTGATGGCCTCATATTTATTTTTAAGGGCCAATGGTGGTGGTGAGTTATCTAGTATCGAAAGTGTTTCAAAGTCATTTAATAACTTTTTTGAAGTCGTGAGCTAAAAGAGTATCTGAGAAGATTTATCGGTCATAAGGTAAGTGTATCAATAAAAAATATATCTTAAATATATTTAGTGAATATATTAATTTTGTCATATAATCATTACTATGAGTAAAAAACTATTAATGGGATGTCTTCAGGTAAGTATCCTGATTAACTTCTTTCTATATATGAAAATTTATAAAGAGTCTGACAGACTTAATGCTGCCTTAGAGAATTCTGATGGGGCATGGGT
>NZ_JBFGYP010000020.1:0-37088 GCF_041587335.1 Halobacteriovorax sp. | reverse complement strand
AATAAAGTATGGACCAAAAAAGAGATCAAAAAAACGAAGAAATTAATAAATAGAACAGGAAATAATACTTTTATCCATGAAGGTCTAACAAAGAGTAAAGAAATCCTTATGCATTTAAAGCTATTGAAGTATATCCCAGAGGACTTTGAATAGCAGCATATCTTGCAATGCCATATACTTTTTGAGAGAATATTTGAAAATATCTCAGGAAAAGAATTGCTATATACAATCCTAAGTCTATTCATATTTTCAGCTGCTCAAGCAGAATTTGATCAATTTAATATTGCAATCTATGAAAAATGCCACAAACAACTTACTAATAGACGAATTAAAAGAAACTCTAATGTAGTTGAACAGATAAAAAGTCAAAAGCTCACAAGTCCTCAAGCGTGTTTGAACTTAATGGATAAAGCATCATTGAACAAAGATTTGCTCCTAAAGAATCAAACTTCTGAATCAATAGTGATTCTAAAAAATATACACTTACTTCATAGCTCCTGGTTCAAGGTCTTTAATTTAAATAGAGAAACACAAGACCATGGAGTTACAAATGTTATAGACTCAAACCAAATGTCCTATCAATTTACTGCGGCACTTCTTAACAGTGACATAGCTTATAGTTCTATTTTTACATCTGAAGATACTTTAAGTGCAAAGAGGAAAGATAGTCATAGAAATATCTTTAGTAATGATAAAGATATCCAAGGAAGAAGGTCTAAAATTGATGGAACAGGAATGAGAAAATGGCAAGTCGGTGGGATAAAGGACAATCCTGATGACTATGGAGATGTATATTTTTTTAGACCAAGACTGGTTGAGTTTGGTCCTCTTGTAGGATTCCAAAAGGTTGAAGAGCACCTCTATTTCACGAGATTACAAAATGGTAAACACATAGGAAAGTCATCTTTAACTAAAAATATATTTCCAGGTGTTTTTGGAAGTATCCCCTACCTAATTTTAAATCTAGGTCATGACAATCAAACAACAGACGGTGGGAATAAAATTCATAGACGTTTTGCTAGTAACTTTTTCTCAGACTTCTTATGCCGAGACCTCCCCGTTTTGCTACCAGAAGATATAAGGCCAGTGAAATCATCGAAACTAACATTTAGAAATAAGAAGACTTGTATGGGCTGTCATCAAACGATGGATCAATTTGCTAAGCTTACAGCGAATTTAGAACCATTCAATGCTGGTGAAGTACACACTAACGCTTACACGTTTAGATCAATATATAGACATAAGTTTATTAATAATGCCAAGTACAAGTATACTGACTCTGACAAAGACTTCTACAGAAAGAAACACGTCTCAAAACTCTATTTTAGAGATCTCCATGGAAAGCTCATTGATAAAGAAATTAAATCTTACAATCAACTCGGAGAAATGATAAGCAGCATAGATGACCCTTACCTCTGTACTGCAAGTAGATACTTTACCTTTTTGACAGGTATCGATGTAGATATAAATAATTTTTCAAAAGTACCTAAAAACAATTCTCTAAAGGATTTCCTTTTAAAGCTTACACAAGACTTGAAAAAGAACCAAAACCCTATAAATATATTTAAAATGGTATTTAGTTCTAACTTCTATTTGCAAAGAGATATTGCTCATGAATAGAAGAAATCTACTTAAAGGCCTTTTCGCCTCATCAATAGCGATCTATCCAATACATAAACTTATTAAAGAGATCATTAAACAGGATAAGTTTGAACCATTAGGCATTCCAACCAAGGGAACGACAAGAAATTACATTCAGTTTAATTTCTACGGAGGTCCAAGTCGTTGGTGTTATGATCACTTTTTAAATCCATATGGTGACCACTATATACACAATCCAATGACTTCAAATAAAATTGATCCTAAAAAAGGTCCAGGAGATCAAGAACTAAAAACATTTAATTATAAAGGTGTTAACACGCCAGAGCTATGGGCAGAAGACTTAGTCTCAAATAGGAAAATGAGAAATCTCCTAGATAACTCTCTTACGATAAGAGGAGTTCATATGGAGGGAACATCTGGCCATCCAATGAATTCATCAAAAACCATTGCCCCTAGTATAGGGGGAATAAGCATAGATGGAATATTAGCAGATCTATCGACAAAACCAATATCTTCAATAACTATTGGAGATACTCCAGTAAATAGGGCCTTTAAATCTAGATATTCATCTAGTATTAAAATTAATGGAGACACTCCAAATAGACTAGAGTACTTGCTCTCCCCATTTTATCTTCAAGATAGTACAGATACTAATGGTAAGGAAATGGACATCCTACTTGATAAGGCTATAGAGATGCTAAACAATTCTCCAGAGTCTAAAGTTTTAAATTCAGACTTAAAGAGGGCACGTCTTTTTTTTAGAGATAATATCACAGAGTATCTAAAAGAATATGATTCTCTTATTAATAAATATTCACTCATAATTAAAAGTGCTCTTAATCATCAAATTAAAGGAGTAGATGATTCACCAATTCCAACTCCTAAGCTACCCATAACTGTTGATGGAGACAGAGAAATTCAAGAAATACTAGGCGCCTACCATATTAATGGAACCTACCATTTAAACGATGATTTAAGAGATATACTTAAATCGGTAGAGGTATCAAGACTAAGTGAGGATTTCGCACTAGCAGAGTTTCTGTCTAAATACGGTCTCAGCTCATCTATAGTATTTTCTGACAAAAATGAAATAGGCGTTATGTTTGATAAAGTCATATCTAACCAATGCTATAGAGAAAGTGATATTTTTAAAAATTATAATAAGAAAACAAATAAAACGACAATTAGCTCTATGAGAAACAGAAGAATTGAATATCCTCAACTTTCTTTTGACTCTCACATGACAGGATCAATAATTAACACTCTTACTTCTACTAAGTACTTTTATATATTTTCATCCTGCTTAGATGAACTTATTGATTCAACAAAGAAGATAAAAATAGGAAAAAGCACTCTATTCGATGAAACAATTATTCATGTGACATCAGAGTTTGATCGCTCTCCTAGGGAGGATCTGTCCGGAAGTGATCATAATGAGCAAGCACATGTCTCAACTTTTTACTCAGGTATCATTGATGGACCAATAGTACTTGGAAACATCTACACAGGAGAGAATGCCTTAGGAACAATTGGCAATAGCGCTCCTATTAAAGAATTAAAATCAAAAATAGGAATAAGTCATGTATCGTCTACTCTCTCAACACTACTAAGGATTCCACCTATAATTAAAAGATCCCAAAGCTTAGTCGAAATTAAAAACAATAAAGTAAAACCAACAATAAAGCTCGCAGAAAATATTAGAGGTAGTAGTGAAAATTATAATTCTTAGTTTCATCCTCTCTATAAATCTAAATGCAGGGGAATACATCACAAAGAGTCCTCAAATTGCAAATAGGTTTTTAATTGAAAATATACTCGTAGAAGTCTTCGACCCTGCTGTGAAAAAGTATACTCAGAAATATATTATTCCAAGCGTAAGTGCACTTGGAGGACCATGTGACCTGTATGAACAAATCAGAGAAGACAAAACAGAAGTTCTAGATCTATATAGTTCGTGTTTTGGTAATAAGAGCAATCATAAAATAGATATATCTACTAATAGTAATTCAATGAGAAGTGGACTTATTTACAAAACGTGTAAGAGTATCGTTGATGACACCGACATAATGAAGTCATTTTATAAGAAATATAAAATAAATAGATATAGATTTAATGATAGATCTTTGCAGAAAATTCACAATAGTTTTTTTCCAAATAAAGAAATTACAAAAGCTCAAGAAAGTATATTCACCAAGATATTCTATAAAAGCTCGAAGAATAAGTGGAAAAATATAATTCTAAGCTACTGCATATCGCCGGAGTGGCAAATACTATAGTTTTCCAAGAAGTGGTTGAACTTTCTCAAATATCTTAAAAAGATACTCTATTAATTCATCAATCATTTCTTTCACTGAAATAAACATAGAATATGTCTGAACTTGCTCTGATAAGTATATGAACATACTTTCAAGGAACTCAACGATAGGATCAAGGCCTAATTTTTTAACAAGTAGCTCTAGAACATTATTAACGCTTTCTACGTCTTTGCCATCTTTTGAAACATGGTACAAAGGGTTATTAACTTTACTCATGTTATTACTCCTCTTTCCAATCTTTTATAATTTGCGCCATTTCACTAAATTGACTTTGAAGTGGTAAAAACTCTTTAGAACTATAGTCAAATACTGACTTCTTTTGTGATTGGCTCTTCACTAATTGTGCCTTATTTAAGAAAGGCTCAACAACAACTGCTCCCTCACCTAGAGATTTTGAAATCATATCTAAATCTTCACTTTCTTGTTTTCTTCTAGAGTCCATTAAATTTGGAATATGTGCTAGAACATCAGGAATATTAGAAATCTCCATTTCATGGATGTCCTCTAAAACCTCGTAGAAGTGTGAAAGTCCTTTGTGAGAAAATTCATCTGGTCTAAATGGAACAAGTGCACCATCACTTGCACAGAGAATATTAACAACTAAGAGCCCAAGTGTAGGAGGTCCATCAATCACAATATAATCATAAACAGTTTTTAAAGCGTTCATCTCTATAAACTTCTTCAATATAAGCTGTCTCGGACTTGATATGCCAGCAACAGTTAACTCAAAACCAGATAAGTCTTGTCCGGCAGGAAGAACATCTATCATGGATGACTTACAAACACAGTCAGTCCATAGAGCAGGCCTATGTAAAGGAGACAACTCTCTTACAGAATTAATAAGTAATTGAAATATACTGGTAAGACCTTGCTCTTTTGTTTCTATATTAAAAAGATAGCTTAAGTTAGCTTGTGGATCCATATCAATACAAAGAACCTTAGCTCCATTCTGTGCTAAAGCATGAGCAGTATTAAAGGCCATCGTTGTTTTTCCAACACCACCCTTTTGGTTTAGAAAACTAATAACTTTACCTTTTCCAGTAGGTCTTTTTTCTTTATTTTTATTAAAAAAGATTCCCATGAATTCCTCCATATAGATTACAGAAGAATTCTACCTGAACTTAGTATTGTTTACTAGAATATTGCAGGATAAATTTATGATGATTTAGTTAGATTTTACTCTATATAATTACTGCTACTTACTGGGAATACACATCTAAATCCAACGTCTACTCTTGCATTATACGCTGGGTCATCTACTGCGATCATTTCAAGGTGATAAGTTCCAGCTCCATTACTAGTAAGGTAACTACCACCTGTTGTAAGACCTGCTAAGCCACTTGCGTTGGCCGCGTTCTGTGTCGCATCTAATCTCACCTGCTCTACAATAATTGTATCATCATGAAGCTTAGTCGAAGTGATACCACTTGAAATTCCAATTTGTTCAAAGAAGTAGTTAACAAAATCCCCAGGGTTATTTGAAATATATGTAGTCACTGCAGGAAGCCCCATTGGTGTAAAGAACCTTGACGCTCCATTAGACTTTTGATCGAAAATCCAGTTAGTCAGATAACCATCACAAGTTCCATCAACATCAGTATCAATACAAGGACCTGTAACACCATTAAATACATATCTCGAGAAGTTCGCATTATTTCCGTCAGCAGGATAGAAATCATCATCCCCGTTTCCTATATAGTCAGGATCCGCCGCTCCACCAGGAACAACAGTAGAAGCTATCCCTCCACATAACTCTGTATCACAGTAAAGTCTATCACTTGACCACTCATTTACATTACCAATTGAGTCTTGAACACCGTACTTAGAAACACAAAGTTCCGTCACAGATGAACCGGTCATTAGAGATCTAATACCGCTTGAAAGAGTTCCAGGTAGCGTATACAAAGTATTTGAAATAGGAGTTACACTATCAGTATAGTAAGACTCAAGACCGTTCGCTGAACTTGTATTACATTTAGAGTTTGAGTTTAAAGAAAGTCCACCTTCTCTTGTATTTGCAATGGAGTCAGAGACCTTTGTAAGATCCCAATCAGAATATGCAACCTGCTCTTTTCTAGAAGGTAGTCTTCCTGAGATATTATTATAGTTTTCAAAAGCGGTACCAGTAGAATTATCAACACATAAACCATCACCATTAATTGTGAAATTAGCATCTGCAGTGTTACATATTCCAAGAATTGCTTGTGTCGAAGTTTGAGCACAGAAATTATTAGCAGTTCCCTGTGAAGAGTATACGACAGGAGGTAATTCTGCATTTTGATATCTATCTGCAAGAGTTGCTAATCTTGCAGCGTTTAGTGTATCAAATTCATTCCAAGAAGCACCATCATGCTGAAAGCACTTACCGGATGATCTATTATAATAGACTTGATTATCAGGAGTACTAAATGTGATTGCTCCACCACCATCGGCAACAGTTGGATCAACAGTTCCGATACAACTTCCACTAGTGGCCACATTAGTAAGACCAGTAGGACAAGACTCTATCTCTTCGTTACTTTTTGTATATGGACAACCAGCTTCAAATCTATCCACTATTAAATCTCGACCAAAGTCATAGATAGTAGAGCCTGAAACAGAGCCAGTATCACCAGGTCCTTCATAAGGACATGTAAAAGTATTTAAGCTAGAGTCGTATTCATAATTACTTCCAGATCCTGAAGAGTCTAAAAGCTTAGAACACTGAGTGATATTTACAATATCACGTGGAACTAATACTTTATTTTGCCCAGGAACTAGAACTCTAAGTACAATCTTTTCAAAATCTGATGATCTAATCTGAATATTTTCAGCAGGAGTTCCAGTTGAAACAACTGGTACCACTTCATAGAAATAGACAGTGTTAGGGATTGGTCCAAAGTTTGAGTTAGTACTATTATCAATATACTCAAGAGTTGTGGCCGAGATTAAGCTTTTATTGATTGGTCTCTTGTAGTCAAAGTCTTCTAGAGATAATCTTCTAAAGACATTATAACCACTAATAGTTCCACTACCTGTAAGAACCATAGTATTCCAACGTAACTCTACTGAACCACTCCCCTTATATTCTTGCCAAGCGCTTGCAATTTCAGCAGCTCCTAAAGAACTTCCGCCAGAGAGTGCTTTACCAACAGATCTATAACAAGTGGTCTGAGCAATATTGTTAATAGAGTCGTATTGAAGATCAGTGAAGAATGTATTTAATCTTTCAGGCTCATTTGCAGGAGGTGCCGTATCTAAACATGTTGCATTTGTACATGAAGAATCATAATAACTTGCAGTCATACTACAGTAAGAATCAAAAGCAACCCAATTAGATGTACCTGTTGCCGTAGCGTAGTAACACTGACCATTTGGTTTAGTGACAGATGGCTCTTCATAGTAAATAGCATTGACTTCATCAGCACTTACGTTTGCAGTAGGAACACTTACACCTGAGCAAGAGTCGCCACTGTCACATTTAGTTTCACTATAGTTACAAACATAGTCTGCATCTTTTACATTTCCACTCTTATCAACTTTAGGACCCATGGCTATTATATTCGCCCACCCTTTATGTTGAATAGCTACATCTGTAATTTCAACAGGAATAGAAAGATCTACTTCATTTGTTCCATCAGAAAAAGTAATTGTTACAACAGCAGTACCAGTCACACCATCACTTGGAATAATTTTTACTTTTACAGGTAAATCATCAGAACTTGCGGCACCGTCCGGAAGAGTTCCAGTCATAGGAACTCCTGTTCCAGGAACAGCTGGAGACAGAGCTACAGAAGCACCATCATAAAATACTTGAATATTCGCGGACTTTCTAGGAATAAGACCTAGGCCACCATCAGCAATTGTAATATTTGTAATAGAGATAGAATCAGCATCTTCAACAGTATCTGCTCCCCCCTCATCTATTCTAATGTTATCAATCTCAAAATATCCATTTTGATTAACAACTTTCTTTTCTATAATACTCGTATAGTCAGTTACTATTTCCCAATCACTTGAAGATGATATTCCTGTACTTCTGTAACATACGGCAGAACCTTTATCATAATAAAGTATCCCAGTAGTCTTAGGTGTAATATTTGTTACTGGAGAACTTGTCCCAAGACAACCAGCGAGGCCACATTCAGGAGCGTCAACAAAGTCAGAATAAGGACACAGAACAGGAGAATCATCTTTAACTATAATATTAAGATGAACAACACCAAATGCTTCTGCACCAGTCGAATCACTTACCTTATACTCTAGTGTCGCTGCTGCTGAAGTTGCTCCTGCCAAAGTGACAGTTCCGACAGTTGCTATCGTTCCACCAGAAATAAGTGAAGTCATATCTACAAGTTCACTTGCATATGGATCTGAATCAATTGCATTATAAATATCAGTTAAAGTTGAAGTTCCTGAATCGATATATACATTAATATTTATATCGCTAGTTGAAGAACTATCAACGGAAACATATGTTCCAAGATAATCCGATAATGCAGAATCTTGAATAATGATATCAACACCATTCATAAACTCACCTGCATGCTTAGCATCGAACTGAATATTTCCGGCACCTACAACATAAGTAATAGTCGCCTTTGTTGCCACACCATTAATATTTCCGTCAGTGGGTGTATAAGTACAATCTGAACCTTGTAGAAGTGTTGTTCCCGATATACAGCCAGTAAGAGTTGCTCCACCTAGAGCACTCAATAACTCATAGTTCAAAGTATCTCCATCAAGATCAATACCTAAGCTAGATGAACTATCAGAGAGGTTAAATATATAGCTATCAGGAGTTGCGGTATCTGACTCAGTCCCAATATCTATTGCTACGCTTTTTGCAAATGGAGCATCATTTACTCCATTAACTGTTACAGCTTCTAACTTACTTGTCGTTGTCTGCACTCCAGCTGTTCCACTATTTGAAATAGTCCAACTAAATAGAGCAACTCCACTGAAGTTTTCGGCCGGAGTTAACCCCACGTCACAGTAAAGCTCTCCTGCTGGACACGTACAAGTAGAACTAACTACTAAATCTGCTGTTGAAGGAGTAACCGTACAAGCAGTCGCCGTATCCCCTTCTGAATCAGAAATAGAGAGACGTACAGTCTGTGTAGTGTCTTCAGTAAAAATTAGAGAGGCAGCATTAGTCGTTTGTGATACAGGAGGATCATCTTGAGAAAAGATATCAATTGTTCCTCTTCCCGAATAAACACTCGAGCTTAAACCATCATTAACTCTGTAAGTAAATGTATCAAAAGGGGCAACTCCACCAGCAAGTGACTGCTGCGAGTTTATTTCGATAGTATCATTTATTGCGTTAGTTGAAGATGCCGTAACAATTGAAGAAGCGTAAATATTACTATTAATAGCGCTAATTACGTCATTTATTTGTGTGACTTCATTTTCGATGTAAATTATTATGTCTCTACTATTAACTACAACATCAACTTTACTACCAGTATTGAGCAATGGCTGAGCAGTGATAGTCACCGTTATATCGTCACCAAGAGAACCTACAACCTTAGATGTAAAAATTAAATTATTTGTAGCGTTTACCGTCGGGATTGTTAAAGAGCTTTCTTTTGAGGCCGCAAATGCTACCCCAGCATCATTATCACTAGGAGTATAAATACAGCTTCTATCCGTACTAGAAGACCCATCATTAGCAAGAGCACAACCTGTAATTGTTCCATTTGTTGGAGTTGTTACAATTTGATAAGTTAAAAACGGAGAAGAATCATTCTCTACATCTCTTCCCACAGGAATTGTAAATGAAATAGGACTTGAACCAGTTGTTACACTCTCATTACCTGATACATATAAGTCACTTGCAATAGGAGCATCATTTACAGGAGAAACATTTACAAGAACTTGTTTAGTAACTGAAGTTCCATCTTCTTGATCAGAGATATTATAAGAAACTCCGTATGAGCCATTTACATTCTCATCTAAGATAATTTCAGATGAACATTCCCCTCCGGCACAGTAACATCTATTTTCAATCCAATCCTTCTTTACGAGTAGTTCACTATTAGAATTTCGAGCAGACTCTCCATAGAATTGAACTACTGGTGAAGCACTAAAGGCCTCACAGAAATCTGTTAAATTTTTAATTCGAGTTGTTAACAAATTAAGAGCGGCAAGCATTCCTGTAGTAGTATCTGTAGAATAGATTCCATCTCTTGCCGATTGAATAAGAGTAACCATTCCCATCGCCGAAGCGCTATCTGCAGGGTAAGTCGTGCTATTAATAGATGTTGCACACTGAGTAGCAAGGTTTACAGTATCGGATACATCAGTAGGAATAGAATCAAATATAGGAGACCTAACCTCAAAGTCTGTCTCTGTATCAAATACCTGACAGCTAGAAGCCTCATCACTATTATCATCAGAGTACTGTAATGTGAAAGTTGTCGCTGGATCATCTTCATTTAAGCTTATAGAATTGAGTGTAGATGTTGGCGCCTTACCAAAGTTGACGCATTTTTGGCTTAACTTATCAAACGAAGTTCCAGCTGCACAATTAGGATTTTCCCCGCTCTTCTCTGCGACGCAAGAAGCAAATAGCCCAAGGACTAAAAGTGTAAATAGATTTTTAAACCAAATTCTCGTCATATTCTTCCCATTACTCTGACCAACTTATCGAAACTTATGGGTTAATCTTTAAGAAAATATCGCCTATCTTCAATTTTGAGGTATAAGGAGGGCTTTCACACACTTTGTACGCTAATATTTGTAATATCAGACATATAAGTAACATTTACCGGACTTAAAAGATCAGCTAAATTTGAAATACGTGCCAACCTTTTAAGGCACTTCACAAGAAAAGGTACCCATTACCCATTTGCTCAATTACTAGTCCGCCTTTACAATATTAATAATGATTAAATATATACTTATCCTTTTCTATTTAACTTTTAGCTCCATTACACATGCAAATGAGAGTTTAGTGATAGTTCAATCTGTCTCAAATACAAAAAAAACATTTGTAGTTCGAAAGGGACGCGACTTCGGTATTTCAAAAGGTCAGATATCTCTTTTCTCAACGACAGATATTTCTTTCACGGCAAGGGCCACAGAGGTCACGAGGTACTACTCTCTTTGGTCGCTAATTGACAAAGAGGCCAATGTTCCATTTAAACAAGATGAAGTTGTAACTTACACTTCTTCATTAGAGAGAATATGGAGTGAAGTAGCACTATCAAAACTAAGAGAAGTTGAAGAGAAACAACAAGAAAGTTACCTCAGAAATATAGTCGGTAATTATATTTCGATTAGAGCGTCATGGGGAAAATCTTTATCACAGTCAACATCAGAAGTTTCAGCAGAATCACTAGACTCGAGAACAACCATACACTTTGAGGCCACATACTCAAAGAGAATCAATAATCATTTAGAGTTTGGTGGTGGAATACGAATAGATAACGATACTGCAACAGGGACAAATCCCGAAAGATCAATTCCTTCAACAAGAAACTTTTTAATTGCAGATGTAACGTATCATTTTAATCAATTCAGAGACTCTAGCGCTCATATTTACTCAGGTCTAGGCGCAGGAATTGGAATCTCTTCAACAGAAGTTGGAGACAGTACTAAAACAGGTAGTGCAACTCTCCTACCATACTTTAGACTTGGTTATGAGACATCACCAGAGAAATCAAAATATTCTTTTATGGCAGAAATTCAAATCGAAAGTATCGTTGCAAAAGAAACATTTACTTCTGGAGATGAGCAGTCGACAGGAATAGTGAACTCTAAATTTGCTGTCGGTGTAAAGTTTTAGCCACAAAAAAGGGGGCTAAACTAGCTCCCTCTCAAATTAAAAATAAACTTACCTCTTCCCAATAATTCTCACTATTTTACCGCTCCAATAGATTCAAGAAAGTTAACAATATGAATGTGCTTATTTCTATTTGCTATGGATAGACTTGTTCCAAAATACATAGATTTAATATTAAAGTCAGCTCCAGCTGCAACTAAGTCTTTAACCATCTCTAAATTCCCTCTTTCACTAGCAAGAAAAAGAGCTGTTTCACGTTTGTTTGAAACTAAATCAAGTCTTGAGTGACTGAGGATTAACTCTTTTGCAATTAGATTATGTCCATGTTTAGCGGCATACATTAAGGCCGTATATCCATCCTTATCTTTTTTATCAATCAAGACTTTGAATTTCAAAAGCTTTTTTGCAGTCTTTAAATCTCCAGCTTTTACAGAGAGCATTAAACTAGTTCTCAAGTAACCATTAGCTCTTGTGACATCTGCACCATGAGATAGAAGTAACTTAACAGTGTCATGATCACCACGAGCAATAGCGACAGAGAGAGGAGTGTTTAAATATGAATCTGCTTTATTTAAGTTAGCACCATGAGAAATTAAAAGGTTAACAACTTTAATATTTCCTCTTTTAGAAGCTATTAAAATAGAAGTCTCACCTTCATCATTCACTAAATCAATTTGAGAACCAGAATTTAATAAAGAGACAGCTTCATTTATATCACCATAGAATGAAGCTGTATGGAGGTCAAAACCTTCTACTGAAAAAGCTAGGTTCATTAAGAGTGCACAAACTAAAAATATCAATTTCTTCATTTAAATTCCTTCGTTAAATTGAAATACAATTAACAATAAAATTTAAATAAAGTCTAGGCCTTTAAACTAAAGAAACCTTGATACATTTAATTGCTCCTAATTAATAAAGACCAATTTCTTTTAATCTTTGAATTAAGAAATCACCGGCCGTAATGTCTGCGTACTTTGCACCTTCTCCAACACAACTTGGTAGACAAGATAGTTCTGCTTTTGAATGAGGGTGAACAAAGTATGGCATTGAGAATCTTCTTGAACCATCATTAGTTGGATTCACAACTCTGTGAGTTGTAGCAGGAAGAACATCATTCGTGAGTCTACTCATCATATCACCTGTATCTACTACAATTTCACCTGGCTTAGAATCTACAGCAAGCCATGAACCATCATGATCTAAAAGTTCTAGACCGGATTCAGTTGCGCCTACAAGCATTGTAATAAGGTTTATATCTTCGTGAGCTGCTGCTCTAATTGAATTTCTAGTATCTTCACCTTTAGTAGGTGGATAATGGATTGCTCTAAGAATAGAGTTACCATCATTAATCATTTCATTGAAGAAGTTTGCTGGAACATCGAGTCCTCGCCCAATAGCTTCTAGAAGGATTCCTGAAGTTATATCCATAGACTTATAAAGCTGAAGAAATGTCTCTTTGAATTCAGGAATTTCTGTAGGCCAAACATTCTCAGGATAAACACCTTTGTATTGAGATGTCGCCGCAAGCTCTCTACCTACGTGCCAGAATTCTTTTAAGTCTGGATTGTCATTATTTTTAGCATGCTCAACTTTAAATGGAGTATATCCACGTTGACCGCCGTTATCACCAGCATATTTATTTTTAATTTCAGATGGAAGTGCATAGAACTCACTTAAGAACTCATAGGCCTTATCAACTTTTGATTGATCAACTGTATGGTCTTTTAAAACAATGAAACCGTAGTCCTTTAAACCAAGCATAATATCATCTACGAATTTAATCTGATCAGCTGATGATCCATTTACGTAGCTTAGTAGACTTAACTCAGGAACTTTTCTTTCAGTGTTTTGAACCATCTCTCTCTCCAGGCATGCTTAAATTACATATAGTTAGTTTGTAAGGTAGTTGTAACTAAGAATAGCTACCCATGTCAAATGCTTATAAGTAATATATACTGAAAACATCATGTTCTACTAGTGTAAAATTAATGAGTTAGAGTTGCATCTTCCAATAATTAGATACTATAGATATGTTTTAGCTAATCTATTATCACTTCTAATGACTTTAGAAGTACTAGTGCTTCGGGCATGGAAAATCTTGCTTTTCTAATACTAGTGAACCGGGAGTCGATAAAGTAATCTATGGCCCCACGGAAGTCGGCCCCCTCAAGATTACTCTCATTAAAAACAGCACCAGATAATTTAGAGTTTGAAAAGTTAGCACGGAGTAATTTACTACTGCTAAAATCGACATCTACAATTGAACAATTTTTAAAGACGATGCCCGATAGATTCAAGTTTTGAAATACACTTAAATTTAATATACAGTTTTCAAATATAACATCACTAAAGGTTTGAGCAGAACTCCAGTTAATTCCAATCATTTTACAATCAGAAAATTTAACATCACGAAGAACGATATTTGTGACAGAGAGATTACTTAAATTACAGTTTTCAAATTGGCACTGAATGAGCTTAGAGTTTCTAAAAGACTCTTCGTTTAAATTAACACTATTAAAGAAGCACTCATCAAACTCTGTATCCTCAGTACTTTCAGGTAAAGATTTAAGATATTGCTCACTTTCAAAGTATCGAATCATAGGTCGTGACTTTTATAGATTACTGAACCTACACGAATAAAGTTACTTCCCTCATCGAGTGCTACTTTATAATCTCCACTCATTCCCATAGATAACTTTAGATCGTGAACACCAAAATCATCTTCAAGTCTGTGCTTAAAGCTTTTCAGTTTTCTAAAGCACTTTCTTGCATCACCTTCAATATCATCTGTTCTTATTTTTCCCATAGTCATTAGACCCGCGAGATAAATTCTTGATCCATGCTCATCTAAGAAGTGATTCATTGCTCCTGCAAGCTTATCGTAGGTAGAAAAACCATGTTTTTCGTCTTCATCTGAAGTATTTACCTGTAGAAATATTCCTAACCTATCACCTCTAAACTGTTCTTCTTTTGAGAGTATCGCCTCTAAAAGAGAGAGACTATCTACAGAGTGAATATATTTGAGGTTGGGAATTTTTAGAAGTCTATTTATTTTATTCGATTGAAGATGTCCAATGAAGTGCCAATTAACATCTTGGATTCCTTTCTTCTCAAATTCTTCAGCTTTTTCCTGAAGATCTAAAACTCTATTTTCTCCAAAGTCTCTTTGGCCTAGATCATGAGATAGGAATATATCCTCAACAGGACTATATTTAGTCACAGCTACCACAGAGGTATGATGTTCCTCTGTAGCTGTTTTTTGAATTTCTTTATTTAATTCTTTAAAGCGATTACTAAGAAGGGATTCTCTATTCATTCTCTTCTTTAGCCTTTTTTTTGAAAGAAAACTTTGCGTTTACTTCAATGTCATATCCATCAAGAACTTCAGCAATGACTTTCTTTGGGTCTACTTTATTAAGGTGTTGAGCGATCTCTTCACGTACAGAGTTTGAGAAGTCTTCTTTAGCTGTCTTTGCATTTTGCACTAGGCCAGACACGAGGTCTTTCGGTAGTGGTAAATCTGCAAGCAAACCCTTTACACTATCTTCAGTCATAAAAGCTGCACCAACGCCAATTGAAACAACTTTCTTTATAACATCCCCTAAAGGAGAATCTTTTTCATTCTTTGAAGACATATCGACCTCGTTAGTTAGAGCCAGCTCTTTCTCTATATGATTTCATCATAGCAGGTAGTGAGCTGTCAGTTAGTTTACTAATGATTGACTTAGGAACAAAGCCCTTAACATCAACATCAAGAGAGTAAGTCACTTCAGTTTGTCCATTTCCAAGATCAACAAGTTCCCAAGAACCGTTATTCTTTTTAAAAAGGTCACCACTTTCAAATTCCCAAGATACAGAGTTTGGTTTTTGATGAGAAAGACTTAGAATGTATTTAAACTTCTTAATCAAGTTTAGCCCATACTCTACACGTGCCCCTGATTCAGTCTGTTCTAAAACATTTATGCTACTTACTCCATCAACAAAATCTGGGTAAGAGCTATAATCAATTATTACATTGTATAAATCTTCAATTTCTACGTCAAAAGTTTCAGTTCTACTTACACTGGCCATTGATCATCCTTTATTAATAGCGTGGTTTAGTATCAAAGTGGTGCTCAGCAGTGATATTTCTTATAGTCCCTGACTTACTTCTCATTACAATTGAATGAGTTTTTGCACCCCATGGAGTAAATTGTACACCATCTAGGAAGTTTCCTGTAGTCACACCAGTTGCTACGAACATTACGTGCCCACTTGCAAGCTCTTCGATAGTAAATACTTTATTGATATCATCTACGCCCATGGCCTTTGCTCTTATTATTTCTTCTTCATTTCTTGGTTGTAAGATCCCCTGGAACTCTCCCCCCATGCATCTTAGTGCTGCAGCAGAAATAACTCCCTCAGGAGCTCCACCTGTACCAAATAAGATATCATTTCCAGAATTTGGGTTACAACATGCGATAGATGCAGCAACGTCACCATCTCCAATTAACTGTATACGAGCACCGGCAGTTCTAACTTCTTCAATTAGATCTAAATGTCTTTCTCTATCTAGGATTACAGCTGTTAGGTCTTGAATACGACATTTTTTAGCTTCAGCTAGTCTCTTAAGATTTTCAGTAGCTGATTCATTAATATCAATAATTCCTTTTCCTTCTCTACCTGTTGCAATTTTTTTCATATATGTGTCTGGAGCGTGAAGAAGATTACCTTTTTCAGCGATCGCCATAACGGAAATAGAGTTATAACCACCGTGAGCACAAACAGTAGTTCCTTCAAGTGGATCAAGGGCAATTTCAAGTTCTGGTCCATTACCAGACCCTACTTTCTCACCAATATAGAGCATTGGTGCTTCATCTCTTTCGCCTTCACCAATTACTACAGTTGCCTGGCAATCAACGGAGTCTAGCATTTGTCTCATTGCATCAACTGCTGCTTGATCAGCTGCTTTCTCATCACCACGTCCCATCAGTCTTGCAGATGCGATTGCGGCCATTTCAGTTACTCTTACAAATTCAAGTGCTAAATTTCTGTTCATGCCTATGAGCTCCTCTAATAATAAATTATTAGTTTAAATAATAGATATTATTAGAAGTATAGGTTTATTTACCTCAACTGAAAAGCCTTAGAAGGAAGAATTTTGGAGGTTTCATAGGAGCTGTGCACAATGTATTAAACTCTATTGATAAATTTAGATAGCTCACGTTTTAAATCTTTAGAACTAATTGGTTTTAGTAAGTAAGTATCTGCACCACTTTCTTTTAACATTTTAGAGCTCTCTGGAAGAGTGTTTGCTGAAATCATAAAGATAATCGAGCGCTTAAGACCCATTCTCTTTTCATACTCTCTCATCTGCTTAAGGGCCTCATGTCCATCCATTACTGGCATATGTAAATCGAGAAGAACAATATCTGGTCTAAGATCCTTAAATCTATCGAGAGCTTCCTGCCCATTAAAAGCAACTTCTATTTCAACATCTTTCTCTTTCTTAAAGTACAACTGAAGAAGTCTTCTATTTAGCTTTTCATCATCAACTATCAAGACCTTTAGGCCCTCTAGGTTTGGGCCAGAGCTTGAGTTAACAACAGCTGTTGGCGATAACTCTTTTGAAACTTCTGCAGGGAACTTGAACTTAAATATTGAACCACCATCAGGGTTCTCACTAAAAGAAATCTCGCCTTTAAAGAGCCTTGCTAATTCCTTAGATATACTTAGCCCTAAGCCTGTTCCACCATAATTTCTCGTTGTAGAGTCATCGGCTTGAATATAGGCATCAAATAAAGTGCTTTGCGCTTGCTTAGGAACACCAATACCAGAGTCAGAAACTTGAACTAGAATATCTTCATAAGAAGTTCCATTATTTAAGGAAGAAAGTGATAATTTAACATATCCTTTTGAAGTAAACTTCAGAGAGTTAGAGAGTAGATTAATTACAATTTGAGTTAGACGGTAACTATCACTTTTAAATATTTTACCATTTAATGAATCTTCAAATATTAGTAGCACACCTTTTTTATCTGCTTCAATCTTAAATGTGCTTAAGAGCTCTTGCATTTTCTCACTTATTGAAAAGTCATGCTTTTCTAATACTATTTTGGCATTTTCAATTTTTGAAAAATCAATAATACTATTTACTACTGACAGCAGATGAGTTGAAGAGAAATTAATTGATTTAAGATTCTCAACTAACTCATTACTCTCCATATCAATATTGTCAATAATGTAGCTAGAAACACCACATATAGAGTTTAGTGGTGTTCTAATTTCATGGCTCATATTTGCAAGAAAAGAACTCTTTCTAGTATTTGCGTCTTCGGCCTCTATTTTAGCAGCTTGTAAAGACTCCATAATATTCTTGAAATCTGTTACATCTTGAAACTTTAGAGCATAGTTTAAGAAGATGTTATTCTCATCGAATATTTTCACGATATAAATCTGAAAATAATATTTTTCATTATTAATATCTATATAGGCTTCTGTTTCTACAAAGTCGTGACTATCCATACTTTTGAGAATAGACATATTATCCATATCAAAAAGAGACAGACCATTTGCTCCAAGAATTTTTTCTTTAGTAGTTCTGAGCATTTCAAGGGCAGCTTTATTTGTATCTTTAATAGTGAAATCATCGTGTAAGAAAAAGACTCCCTCGTTTAGAATATTTATCGTTTTTGTTGATAGAGATATCTCTTGGAGAGGTTTTAAAAGAGATTTACTTATTCCATAAAAAGTTAATAGGAAAAATAATATAGTAATGACTACTGTCTCAACTATATTAATTAAAATCTTGTGTCTAAACTCCTTCTTGAAAGTGTAATCATTTCTCACAACTTCAACAGAGCCAATAGTCATAGACCCATTTTTAATAGGAAAGGAATAGATATTCTCTTTGAATCGATTTTGATAATCTACTAAGTTTTTAAAAGGCTTTACTGATAAACTTCCGTCATCAAGAGAATCCTTATATCTTCCCATATAAAAATGTCCAAACTGACCACGAATAACAATTGCGTCTACACCTTCGCTATTAATTTCAGAGTCTAATACTTTTGACGAGAAATCGTCTGAAAATTTTCTCTCTACTGAACTTTGATACAATTCCCAAACAGAAGGAAGCACAGACGATGCAATACGCTCTACTCTACGTTTTATTTCTCTTTCTGATTGAATGTTATATTCTCGAAATTCGAGATAAAACTGAATACTAGAGATACAAATAATTACAAATGAAGCAACTATCGTGAGAAGAAAAATCAGTTTTTTTGAAAAATATTTTTCCATTAATCCTTCTTAGTCATATGCCTTATATAATTCATAATACTTATTGTATTCATCTTTAAATTTCTTCTTAGAGTCTAGTAACTCTTTAGAAAAACTATCTCTACTTCTATATTGATTATAAATTTTTTCAGATGAAGACTTCCATTTCTTAATGTCGGAGTCTGACCACTTGTTAAACTGAACACCATTCTCTTTTAGTTGCCTAAGGCCTTCGATATCTTTTTTCTTGGCCTTTAATGTCGTCATTAAAGTAAAAGATTTTATTGCAGACTCAAGTACTGCTTTATAGTCCTCAGGTAGGTCATTATAAGATTTTTGATTTATTATAAAATCAGATAATACTGAAGGCTGCCAAATTGCAGGAACAATTGCATTCTTTGCGTAATCATCTAGGCCTAAGTCTAATATTCCACTAGCAGTTGTCCACTCAACAGCATCAATATCTCCACTTTTTAGTGCTGGCATAATTTCATTGGGAACAAGAGGAATAGAAAAGCTCTTCGCAACATCTGCTAAGACTTCACTAGGAAGACCAGGACCTATTCGCACCTTCTTTCCTTTTAAATCTGCTAATCCTTCAATAGGCATTGAAGAGATGAGACCAAATTCCATTCCTGGCCACCATGCAGGTCTCCAGATTAGCCCTTCCTTTTCTGCTAGCTGATTAGCGTAGGACATACCTTCTCCTGCCAAGAAAAAGATCATGGATGCATCTAAATTCATAAAATCAAATGGACCAGCATTCATAATGGCCCAAGCGGGATTTTGCGCTGACCACCAATTTGGCCAGCCGTTTCCAATTTCAACGTCACCGCTTCTTACAGATTCAAAGATTTTTCCACCATTTGATATCTCTCCAGCAGCATAAATATCAATGACAAAGTTCCCCCTTGTCATCGCTTTTATGTTTTCTGATAACGTAATTAATTCTTTGTAGTCTACACTGGATTTATTAGCCTGGGTTTGAAGCTTCCAATGAAACTTCTTTTCATTGGAACAACTGATAAATAATGTCATTATTAAAAATAAAAAAGCAAAGCTCTTCACGAGTAATACTCCAATTAAAATTGTTTCTAGATACTTATCGAAAACTATTCGTTAACTTAAACATTTAAAGTTTAACCTATCTATTCCCTATAATATAGATATATTGGCATACTTAAATGAATAATGCTTAAGAAAACAGCTCTAAAGAATTAATATTACGATACGAATAATATCTATCTAAAGTATAAAATATTTAACAGGGGATGTATTTCTTACAGCACTCAAACAAAACGATCTCAATAGCTGTTATTTTATAAGCATGAAATATTTAATCACGACACTATCACTACTTTTATCCCTTCAATCAATCGCCTTAAATTATATCGGAGAGGGCACAAAGCCCACACTCACATGCAAGAGTCTGTCAGGTATAGATACTGAAGGGTTTTCAATGGACTATAAAATAAATGTTAGCATCACTAACTTTATGGGTTCCCCATTACTCAAAAGTAATATGAAGTGGAGAGAGAGCGCTTTATCAAATATTTTATGCTTAATTCCATACGGTTCTAAGAAGGTGCATGAAGTAAGAATGACCAGAGAAATGCGTGGGGACATTTATCCTTATCAAGCAACAGTTCTGATGAGAATAACTTCAACGGCCTACAATGAGAGCAGGACGCTATATATGGCAATTGATCCTGGAGTTTTATCAACATTAGAAGATGAGCAGAGTTTTAATACGCCAGGAATTAAGAGCTGGGACAAGTTATTCTTTAACATTCCTCAGTATGTATCAACTCAAGATCAAGACTTTCTTGATAAGGTTGACTACCTATCAGAGATCGATGCTAAAAAAGTGTTCTCTGAAAACTTTAAAGTGACTGGCACTAGCCTAGTTAATATTAAATATAATTTAAACAAAGCTAAACTTGAATTTACTAATATACAGAGAGAGAAAAATTGGAAAAATCTTGTTTCAGATGCAAAAGATTTTGGTAATTGGTTTGCCAAAGAGTTCAAACCTCATTCTCGCACACTTATCACACAAATTACAAATGCCTTCAATAAACCTCTCGATGAAAGCACTAGAATGCTAACAGACATTCTACATAAAGTTTCTATTCATGAACTACCGCAGTCTTTAAATCCTACAGACTCTCAAAAAAGGGAGTTTAAAGAGTTTCAAGAGAAAATAAAAAAGACATTTGTTGATATAGAAGAAAGTATTTATAACTATAACCTATTCCCTCAAGAGATTGCTGAAACTTATGAGAACTCTAATCAACAAATTGCAGAACTAATGAATCAGCGAAGACAAGAACTACTTTCAAACCAAATCGATATGAGTGATTCAATCATCACATTAGATAAAGATATAAGAGTCTATTTAGAATGTGGCTCTGAAAAGGCAAGTGTTTTATTGAAAAAAGGATTTGAGTTCAGGCCAAGAAGAAAAATTGAAAGGCCAAGTATATGGTTCTCTGACGTTAGAGCATTCAATAACTCAGTCGCTTATATGTGCCAAGAACACTCTAAGTCTCACCTTCTAAAAGTCGTAGACCTAGACTCTAATCTTCTTTTTGAGCACAAGCTAAATGATGACGTAAAATACTACATTGCAAGCTATAAAGAGGACGTTGATGTTAAAGATGTAGCAAAAGTCATTATGATAGATAAAAAGATGCTTAACATAAATATCTTAGACAAAGGTCATGAGGCCTACGTCGACGTTATGGATGCCAAAAACAACATGAAGCTTGAGAGAATCTCAATAGGTATCCCAGGTGTCATCACATCGATGATATCGGCGAGAAAAAATCAAATCTTATCTTATCACTACAATGGAAACACAAGCTCTATGCTTAAGTTAACAAATATAGAGACAACTGAAGTTGCAACAATTTCACTTAATAAACTTAACGTGAAAGGTAGAAAGTACAATAAGTTCTACATAAAAGACTCAAGAGATGGGCAGATTTTAGTTCACTTTTATATTGAATCCGATATCTCAGAGCGTAGATTTTCAAAAAGTATAATTATTAAGAACTCTAATATTATAGAAGTAAGTAGTGAAGAAATAGAAAAGCTCCCTTAAGGAAATTAAGAGAGCATAATTATACTATGAGTTTAGTTTAAGCTTTAAAAAGTCATTTGCCTCTTGAGGAATAAACTCAGGTCCAATATTACTTAGGATGTCTTGAGCAAACTCTACTGCAGCTGTATTTACAGATTCATCTAAACTAAAGACTAGTTCATCTTCAGTAATTAGAGGTGTATCAAGATCACGCTTACTGATAATTCTTCCTGTTCTGATTCCAACGCCATCTTCCCACTCAACAAATCTCTCCATCATCAAAAATTGAAATCTAGAGAGTTCTCCATCATTATGCCTCCATACGAATACTTCAAATGGACCATCAGCACGAAGCCAATACTTAAGATTTGCAGGAACTTCAACTCCTGCAGAGAATTCATGAATAGGCCTAAGACTATCAACCATATTTTCTACTGAAAGAAAATTTTGAACATTTTTTTCAAAAGTGTCGTCTACCTTAAACTCTACACCAACTCTCTTACCACTAACCCATTTAACTTTCCCAACAGCATCCAGCGAAGCTTTCTGCCAGTGTAGAGTTCCACTAATATCAGAACCGGCCGTAAAAGAATGTCCACCATCTTTAAGAGATAACTGCATTCCAGTAAAAGAAATATCTTTGATCTCGAAAACAAGTGAATCGCTTCCAGAGCTTTTAAATGTTAAATAATTAAAAGGAAATCTTGGAAAGATCCTCTTTTCAGTTTGTTCAAAATCAGTCTTAATTAGGTTTAAATGTCTATCCATGATAACTCCTTCATATACCCAATAATTCTATCGTGCTCACCTATTTTTTATAAGGTGGAAAACATCACCCTTAGTTACGCACAAGGCTATTTTTTTAGGAAATTAAAGTTTTCTGGTTTCATTATCCTTATACTGGTAACATACTCAGATAAAACTTAAGAGTAAGGACGTCTTTTATGGCCTCACAAAATACCGAATGGGATATAGATAACCTACCAAACCGGTTAACTATCTTTAGAATTCTTTTAATTCCTATTATAGTAACTTCAATAATTCTTATCACTTCTGATATAGAATACTTTCAGAATTATAAATATCATCTCGGATACCTTGCTGCCTGGACATTTGTTATCGCATCGATAACGGACTTCTTTGATGGTTACATTGCAAGAAAAAAAGGTATCGTAACAGTATTTGGTTCTTTCTTAGATCCTATCGCTGATAAATTCTTAGTAGTAAGTTCTCTTATCTTACTTCAAGCTCTCGGAAGAATCCCCGCTCTACTAGTAATCATTCTTGTTCTTAGGGAAATCTATATTACTGCCCTAAGACTTTTAGCAATGGAAAAGGGTTTTAAAGTTCCAGTAGACAATTCCGGAAAGTGGAAGACTGCACTACAGATGGTATCTATCCCAATGTTATTTGCACATGACTACCCTTTTGGAATTCCTTTTCCTGAACTTGGTACAATATTTATCTATATTGCATCACTTTTGTCACTTTACTCAGCATGTTTTTATTCGTTTAATACAATGAAGAAATTAAAAAGCGCTCGAAATGAAGCCAAAGTCCAAAAGTCTAAACAAAAGACTAACAGTGACGAGGCCGAAGCATCTCAAGGCTTGAACAAGGAAGAATAATGCCTCAAAAGTTAAATGGAAAAGATGTCCTAGTAAAAGTAAGTGGACCTGATAACCCCGGGATCACATCAGAATTAATGCATATAATAAAAAAAACAAATAATTCACTACTGGATATGGGTCAGTCAGTGACTCATGGGTTGCTGTCACTAAGTTTTGTTATCAATATTAGTGAAGAAAATGATGAACATGATCACGTTTTAAAAGACTTACTCTTTGCTGCCAACAACCTAAATCTCACTCTAGATTATAAAGTGGTTGAACCAAAGGCCAAGTCTAAGAAAACTGAAAAATTCATTTTGAACTGTGTAGGAGTACGTCCAATAAGTGCAGCATTTGTTTGTGATATTGCGACTATTCTTTCTCAACATGGAATAAATATAAAAAGGATTGATAAAGTCTCTCCCAATGTTTTTAAGTCCCTTGAGATCTCAACTCAAGTCCCTGTCGGGATAAACTATCAGGAAGTGAAAGCAGAGCTTTTAAGAACCTCAAATGGTCATAAAGTAGATGTAGCCTTCCTTAAAGACGATGTATTTAGAAGAAGTAAGAGACTAATCGTATTTGATATGGACTCTACTCTCATACAAACTGAAGTGATTGATGAACTTGCAGACGCATGTGGTGTAGGTGAAGAAATAAGAGAGATAACAGAACAGGCCATGAATGGTGAAATAGACTTTAATGAGAGCTTAATAAAAAGAGTCTCAAAACTTAAAGGTCTAGATGCTTCTAAAATGCAAAATATTTTAGATAATCTACCTCTAACTCCAGGTGTAGAAGACTTTATTCAAACAATAAAAACTCTAGGTTTTAAAGTGGCCGTTATATCAGGTGGATTCACTTTTTTTGCAAATGCATTAAAAGAAAAACTAGGACTAGACTACGCTTTTGCAAATGAATTAGAAATAGTAGATGGAAAACTCACAGGAAATGTCCTGGGAACAATTATCAATGCTGAGCAAAAAGCTCTACTTGTAAAACTAATATCTCAACAAGAAGGGATATCTCTAGAGCAGGTTGTTGCTATTGGAGATGGTGCTAATGATCTACCAATGCTTGCGACAGCAGGACTTGGAATTGCCTTCCACGCTAAAGAAATAGTCAAAAAAGAAGCTGAACAGCACATGAGTCATGGACCTATGACGACTATCCTGTATTTCCTAGGAATTACAGATTCTGCTGAACTGACTTAGCGCACCATAAGATTTCAGGGCCTTGTCTCACATAAGGCCTTGAAAATTTTAATAAAACCTCAAATAAATCTTGGAAGATTGATAGAAAAGTATTAAAACTCTCTTGGTTTTCTCTAGAAAACTTTATGTTGGAGACAAAATGCGGGAATTGCTGCAATCAAAAATTCATAAAGCTACAATCACAGAAGCAGATATTTCATATGTTGGTAGTGTAACAATAGATCCAGACCTGTTGGAAAAAATAGATTTATGGCCAGGACAAAAGGTTCTAATCGTTTCTAATACATCCGGATCTAGACTTGAAACTTATGTTATCGAAGGCTCTAGAGGAAGCGGAGAAATCTGTATAAATGGAGCTGCAGCTCACCTTATCAAGAAAGGCGAAGAAGTTATCATCATCGGATTTCAATTTAGTGAAAAACCAATTGAGCCAAAGTGTATTCTAGTAGATAAAGAGAATAAGTTTGTTCGCTTTCTTTAATTAACGAATTTTCTTAGAACTAGCACCACCTTCAATACTTCCACCAAGAGTTTCAGAAATCTTATTTAAAAGAGTATTACACTCTGAAGAGAACTTACTCTTATTCTTCTTCAAGCATTCAGCTTGCTTTAAAGAAGCAGTTTCAACTGACTCTTCAATTGCATCCATACTAATAGGACAATACTTCATAAGATCACCCATGCAGCTTGTTGCTAACCCTTCGGCCATACCGCCAAAACCATTAACTTCCTTACGACATTCTGTAGGTAATTTTGCGACACTCTCTTTAACACAAGCAGCAAAGTCACTTGATCTATCTTTACAAAGCTTCTCAATTTCACTTCCACAGTCTACCGCCATGGCCGAAGCTGAAAAAAGTAGTATAGCTAAAAATTTCATATTCAAGACTCCAATAAAAATAACTTCTTCATAGTTTATATTGGAAATAGAAAAATTAAAAATAGAACCTATATTACCTCTCCTAAGAGTATTTTCATGCCAATAAATAATGGCTAAGATTTTTGAAGTTTCATCATTAATTGAAGAGGTAAAAGCTACACTAACATACTGATATTATGTAGTATAAGTATATAACTATCCAATAATCCGATATTGCCCATTGGATAAAATGCTCAAAGTTCGTAAAATATAACTATATTTAAACTTAATTCTGGAAACGCTTATGAAAGCTTCAAAATTTGTCCTCGTTAAAGACCTACTGACACTCTCAATATGCTGGTGTCTCTTTCTATATGACATTAGTTCAATATATGCTCAATCATCAACTGCAACAGTAGATAGTCAGCAAGAACAGCAAGTTCAAAGTAATCAAAAAGCACATCAACAAAACGACTCTCTCAACTCAGTAACTGGAAACCTATCTAAGTGTGAAACTGGCTATAATGCCATAGAAGATAATAGAGATGCTCAAAGAGAATATAGAAATAGCCTTCTTGATCAAGGCTTTAACGATATTGAACAAACCTTTACTGGAATTGAAGAAAAAAGAGAGGCCCTAGAAAGTGGTAGCGCTTCTCTAGATTCTGCAACAGGGGGGATTGGTCTACAAGAGCCGGGGCAATCTAATAATATTGAAAAACAACAGGCGCTAGAAAAAGAACAAAGCGAAATTGATGGAAAAATAAATGCACAAGAAAAAGTCGTCAGTAGCGTACAACAACAAATAAGTAACTTACAAAATAGACAAGATGATCATTACTTAACTTCTAGTGAAAGAACAAAGTTAAATTTATTAAAGGCAGAGCTATTTAAAGAAAATAGTATTCTACAACAACTTAAACTTAGAAAATATAAACTAAAAGCAGAGATAAAAAAGAATGCCCTAACAGATGGTGCAAACTCAGTAAGTAATGCTGACCAAGCAGTAGGAGTAGCAAGAGATAAGGCCGCTATTCAAGAAAAACAGTATGTAGATCTTATTGCTAAAATTCAGAGTCAAGAAGATACGGCCGCTGAAAATCTAAGAATTGCTGAAGAGAGAATTTCAGAAGTGCAAAGAGAGTCTGAACACAATGCTGATTTTCTTATCTATGAAAGTGCAAAAGCAGCTCCAGATGAAACAACTGAAGCAGGTAGAAATACTATTTCTAATTTAGAAATACTTTCTATGGCATCAGCTGGAATGACAAACCTAAATTGTACAGACTTCTCTAGAGTAAAATCTCGTGCCTACCCACTCTTTAAAGCTGCAACTGCTACTTATATTGCCAATCATTTAAATACTACTAGTGACTACACTAGGGCCGCAAAGGGTTGTATATTAAAATGCGTATCTCTTGAAGAAATTAAAGCTGACCAGGCCTTACCTAGTCAGCAAAAGCAGTATCCACAATTTGAAAACCTTAAAACAGAAAATGCAACTTCCAACTGTAAGACAGATGATGGAAGAGAAGGAATGTTTGAAAATGATAACGTTGCTTCAGATGATGAAGATGAACAATATGCTTCAATAGAGAGAATGGCCGCTTTATATAGAAAGCTCGCCGACTTCACTGAAACAAAAGTAAGCTCACAAGAAGATGCTCTTAAACTTTTTATGGCAGCTCATGCAGCGGCATTGATGGAAGTGACTTCAAAGGCCACCATTACAGCAGCAGCTGAGGCCCAACTAGCTAAGGCCATAGCAGAGAAAAAGAAGGCCCAAAGTTCAATTACAATTTACTTAGCAATCATAGCAATACTTGTTGCCATAAATAGTACATGTCCCGGTTGTTGTGGATGTAGATCAGGTGCTATTGCTGCAGCAGTTGCACTACTAGCAATGTATAGAAAAGATTTAAGTAATGCTAATAAAGATATAGCGAAATGGAAAAAAGAATTACAAGAAGCAAGAATTCATACACATATGATGTGTAACTACCCTGGAGAAGATGCTAATTTTGATATGCTAAATAACTCTTCAAGTGTTCCATTAATTTACCCAAAATCTAAAATAATGAATCAAGTAACCGCCCAAGTAGACCATCAAGAATTTGAGTCAAAAACTAAAATAGCTCAAACCGTTGAATGGATAAGAAATCTACAAGGAGCAAACCAGTCGATGTCCTATGACCAGAGAATTCCATCTAAAGTAGAGATGGTAGAAATTCTTAAGACAGTGGGACTATACCTTAAAGATAGTACTGAAAATATTGGTGATAAGATTACAAATGTTATGTTTCCAAACGTACTGGCAGTAGACCTAGAAAGTGGAATAGGACTACATGACGAATCTGGATCATTTAATCAATACTTGAATATGAAAGTAGGTGCATGGAGACTTCAAACATATAATGCATCATTAAAGGTAGATCTAAGAAAGAACCCAGTAACGATAGAGCATCTCTACCCTAACCAACCTATGATGCTAGGGTTTAGACAATACATGCAAAAGAACTCACCAGAAGTATATGGAAAGCTTATTGAGCAGACGGGTTTTGCACTTCCAGAGACAAGAGCTGCATACCTAAAGTCTGTTGTAGACATGCTGACTCAAAATATACAATTAAATACAACGGGGCTGGCAAATGTTCAAGCTATCAATAATAAGTATGCTGAGCTATTAGCAAAAGCAAGAATTGCAATGGAAGTAGATTCAGGAATTACAGATGCAGACGTAGCAGTGAAGATTACACCAGATGTTTGTGTATCAGGCTCTGGAGACGGCGAAATGAGTGTTGATGAACAATGTGCATGTAAATCTGCTAATACATGTACGAGCTTTAAAATGCCAGATTTTGGCTCTTTCGCGGCCGGAGATCTGTCGACGAACTCACAATTCCTTGTTGATGGTGCAAACTCATTTGCAAATGGAAACTCTGCACTTGGAAAGACATCATTTGGAAAAATGTCTGATTCAAGTAGCGCTATTTCAGAAGCGAGTAAAAAACTATCATCATTTAAAATAGAGAGTCCATCTTCAAACCAAGGTTCGAAGTCTTCGACAAACAACTCTACAAATACAGGCCCAAAGGTAACAAGCAAAAACACAGTTGCAAATGGCTCAACATCAAATAATTCTTCATCAGCTAGCTCATTAAATAATACAACAAATAATAGTGCTACAGATGAAGACCAAGCTGACAGTAATAGTAACAGTAATTCAGTCTCATCAAAGAGTGTGACAAGTGGAGTCGCTAACTCACAAAAGGCCAAGGCGAACAACTTAAAGAAAAAAGACAGCTTCACGATCAATGACTTAGACTTAGACGGACTAGACAATGATATAGTTAGTGAAGCAGATGTAGATCTTTCAGCTCTCAACAGAATGA
Source organism: Halobacteriovorax sp. (assembly GCF_041587335.1). Classification (GTDB taxonomy): domain Bacteria; phylum Bdellovibrionota; class Bacteriovoracia; order Bacteriovoracales; family Bacteriovoracaceae; genus Halobacteriovorax. The sequence goes on along the minus strand of NZ_JBFGYP010000020.1, from coordinate 7,983 downwards.
GAGAAAGAAGTCGTAATTCAGATACAAGCAATACGAATAGTTCAAATATCTCAAGTGAAACTTATGTAGGTGCAGACGGACAAATCTACAAAAATACTGATGGAATAAATCTCAATGCAAAAATAAGTATCTTTAAGATATTATCAAAGAGATATAAAATGAGTGCAATGCCTGTTCTTTTAGATACTAAAAAGAAAGAGGAATTTTAATGTCTATAAAATTAATAAAACTAAGAAAAGGACAAAGACATTTACCAATTGAGAAGTTAGAAAATATAAGCGAATACACAGGACTAGAAATTATCGGTTCTTCATTAGAAGAAATTCCTGACTTTTATGAAGTGACAAAACATTTGAAAATTTTAATTATCAATTGTCCGGAACTAGAAACATTTCCAGACTTTATTTACAAACTTAATAATCTAGAAAAGTTAAAAGTAAAAAATACTAAGATTAGCAAAATTAAGAACTCTCCAATTTCTTTTTCTAAACTTAAAGTCATTGACCTAAGTTCAAACCAACTTGACTCTCTCCCACAGTGGTTATATGGACTTACAGAACTTGAAGAATTGAGTGCATCTGGGAACTCCATAGAAAATCTAAGTGAGAGTATTTCAAACCTCACTTCTTTAAAGAGGATCAACTTAGACAGGAATCGGTTAAAAGATATTCCACAGTCTTTACAGAGTAATCAAAAACTTAACCACCTCTCCTTAGAACAAAATGAGTTTGATGATGAAGTTAAAAATCAATTATTTTTAAGATTTAAGATTTGGTTTAATTAAATTCTAATTCTAGAGTTTGCTTTTCTTAATCTTTCTAATAGCGTGTGAATAAGAGCTTTATACCAAGATGGTTGATCACTAAAATACTTCTCAAATTTATCTACAGGAATAATCAAAAGTTTAGCATCACTAATAGCCCTAACGGAAGCACTTCTAGGTTCTTTATCTAAAAATGACATCTCACCAACAAGCTCACCAGAATAGATCGTTCCAATTTGATTTTCAACAGAACCTTTTACTTTAAAGACGCCTAAAGAACCACTTTGTAGATAGTACATCTGAGAACTTTCTTCACCTTCTCTGATTAAGTATTCGTTTGCTTTAATTTCAATTAAATCAGTGGACAAAATTTACCTCGATTAGTTTTTTTCTAATTTTAACAAAAATTGTCCACCTGTAAAGATTAACTAAAAATGATGTGTTCATTCACATCGTCTGACCAATTCAATTGGATTAAACTTCCCTTAAGGTTACCTTTCAAAATCTGTTTAGATAGAGGTCTTATGACTAAACGATTAAATACAGACTGTAATGGTCTTGCCCCGTAGCGCGGATCATAACCAAGTTTAGCAATATTATGAACGACCTCGGCGTCTAACTCAACACTTAGTTCTTTATCAAGAAGTCTCTCATTTAGTAACTTTACTTGCTTTTCAACGAGCTCAGTCATTACATCTTCACTCAATTCATTGAAAGTTAAGTGAGCATCTAAACGTCCAAGAACTTCCGGTTTAAAATCACCTTCAATATTCTTTGAGTTTGTAGTTAACATAATAATTGTATTTTTAAAGTCTATAGTTCTTCCCTTACTATCAGTGAGTCTTCCATCATCAAGAATCTGTAGAAGAATATCTGAAAAGTTATGATGAGCTTTTTCAATTTCATCAAAAAGAATTACAGAATAAGGCTTCTTTCTCACAGCTTCTGTTAGTACACCACCTTCATCGTGTCCAACATAGCCTGGAGGGGCACCTATAAGTTTTGCAACAGAGTGTTTCTCTGAATATTCTGACATATCCAATCGAATCAAATTATCAACTGAGTTGAAAAGGTACTGACATATAGACTTTGCCGACTCAGTTTTACCAACACCCGAAGGGCCTATTAAAAGAAATGAACCTAAAGGTCGGCTCGGGTCACTTAGTCCTGCATGAGAAGATATTAATGTCTCACTAATTTCATGGATTGGTCCTTCTTGTCCAAATACTTTAGATTTTAAATAATCTTCAATTTTTAAAATATTCTCCTGCTTAGACTTAAGAATCTTTTCAACAGGTATACCTTTATGTCTAGAAATAACATTTGCAATGTCCTTCACTCCTAGTACCCACTCATGAGCACATTTCTCTAACTCAGTCTCTAATTCAGGAATTAGAGAATACTTAAGTTCAGATGCTCTTTCGTATTCCTGTTTTCTCTCGGCCTGTTCAAGCTCAAACTTGTATCTCTCAAGGTCACTCTTTAAAGTTGAGACTTGCTTCATAGAGAATACTTCTTTTTCCCACTGGGCCTTCTTTTCACTAAATTCTTTTTCAAGGATCTCAATTTCTTGAACAAGCTCTTTTTCTTTCTTAGAATTTTTTTCTATTTTTGAGTAGATCTTCTTAGAGCGAATTAAAGATTCGAGATCGACTAATTTCGCAGGCATCGCTTCAGCAGAAAGCTTCAATGCAGATGCCGATTCATCAATTAGATCAATAGCTTTATCAGGAAGATTCTTATCTTTTATATATTGATCAGATAAGATCACAGAGTTATATACAGCTTCATCAGAAATTTTTATACCATGATGGGCCTCAAGCTTATCACGTACGCCCATAATAATCTCTATGGCGTCTTCATTACTTGGCTCTAGAACTGGTACTGATCTAAAGCGACGATCAAGAGCAGAATCTCCTAAAATATACTTTTGATATTCCTCATCCGTGGTTGCACCGATACAGTTTAACTCACCTCTCGCTAAAGCTGGCTTTAATAGGTTTGCAGCGTCCATCGCACCATCAGTTTTCCCTGCTCCAACAAGTTGATGAATCTCATCAATAAAGAGAATACATTCACCGGCCTTATCTTTTAGAAAACTAATTAACCCCTGGAGTCTCTCTTCAAACTCTCCACGAAACTTTGTTCCCGCCATTAATGAACCCATCTCTAGAGAGTACACAATTTTTCCCTCAAGAACGTCTGGGATATTCCCTTTAACGATCGACTCAGCTAATCCCTCTACTATCGCAGTCTTTCCAACTCCTGCGGGACCAACTAATATTGGATTGTTTTTAGATCTTCGGCCAAGGATCTCCATCACGGCCCTGATCTCTTTAGTTCTACCTATAACTGGGTCCAATTTCCCTTGTTCAGCAAGTTCATTTAAGTTGATAAGAAAGCTTGGGACTTCACTTTCCTCTTCAGTGTCTGAAAAGTTGGCATAATCAATATCTAGATCGGGGAATATTTTCGGTAAGTATTTCAGTAAATCTTTCTCGGTAACTGAATCTCTTCCATTTTGAACAGCATCACTAGAGGCAAATGTAAGCCATTCACTTAGCTTTCCATCAGGTCTAAGCTGATCCATAGGAATAGCGTTTGAAGCTGTAGAAAGGCCATCTAAGAGTTTAGAGACGTCGTTCTTGTATTTCTTTAATTCTCGCTTAGAGTATGATTGTGGATTTGTTAACAGACCCCAAAATAGGTGTTCTGCAGAAAGTGAAGTATTCTTCCTTTTTAATGCTTCAGATTGAGCAATATCTAGAGAGCCTGTAACAATTGAATCAAATTTATTCATTTTAACCCCTTGGTTTAGTACTTCTTAACTTAAAGATGGGTGCTAAATGACTAACGTCAAGGGTTATAAATTATTTTTTGTTTTCATAAGAGATAAGAAATTCTAAAATATGAATTAATTTTGAACTAAATTAAGGTAATAAAATGACTAAGCTTTTTCTTATTATTGGAACACTCTTTCTTCACACACAGGTATTTGCGTCAAACTACCCTTCAGCAAGTCTAGAATCACCTAGATCTACTATGAACTACTTCTTAAAGACAATGAAGGGGTTCAAAAAGGGAGATCAAGAAGGCCTTGATCTAGCGATCAAAGCTCTCAATACGTCTGAACTTGATCCTACGTCAAGAGTATCGACTGCTAAGCTTGCCGCTAAGAGATTAATTAATACAATTGATAGACTTGAATATATTGATATTAATTCTATTCCGACAGATCTTAAGGATCAAAACTTATGGATCTATAAAAAAGAAAGAATAATAGAGAATAACAGAGAACTCTTCCTGGAAATATCTATAGGTCAAGATACAGATAAGAAATGGAAATTTACTCCACAAACATTGGCCAGTATTCAAGACTTTGAAAGTTCTGTTAGAAATAACTCTGTGGCCAAAGGAGTTATTGAGCTAACTTCCTGGAAGTCAGACGTAAAAAAGATTTTTCCTGCTTGGACAGGACAAAGGTCCTTCATTTTACTTAACGGTCAATGGATGGCCCTATTTGCACTTGTCTTTTTTGGACACATGTTAGAGAGGTTAATACGTCTTATTATTATATCTCGTGTAAAAACAGTATTTGAGCAACAAAATATTCGCTTTAAAGAACAGTCAGAGGGATTCTTCTCACCACAGGGATTTTTCTTCTTTTCTATATTCTGGATATTTGGCCTTGAGCTGCTAGAATTACCAGATACTATCCTTGGTCCATTACTAAGAATTGGGTACGTTGCCTTTACAGTTGCATCGGTTTTCTCATTAACTCAAATCGTAGATGTTGTTTGTCAGTACCTAGAACAAAAAGCACTAGAGTCAGAAAATAAATTTGATGATGTCTTAATTCCACTTATTAGGAAGTCTTCTAAATTTATAATTTATTGTTTCGGAATAATCTTTATTGGTGACTCCCTTACTTTAGACATGAAAAATATCTTAGCAGGACTTGGTATTGGTGGTGTTGCCTTTGCCTTTGCAGCAAAAGATACAATCTCAAATCTTTTTGGATCTTTAACTGTACTCCTTGATAGACCTTTCAGTATTGGAGACTGGGTAGTCGTTGATTCAAAAGTAGAAGGAACGGTTGTTGAAGTTGGTCTTAGATCAACAAGAATTAAAACATTCTATGATTCTATTATTTCGGTCCCTAATGGAACATTAATCAACGCCAGTGTCGATAATCTAGGAAAAAGAACTTACAGAAGATTTAATACTAATATTGGAGTTCAATACGATACCCCAGTAGAAAAAATAGAGGCCTTCTGTGAAGGTATAAGACAAATCATTCTTTCACATAAGTGGACAAGAAAGGACTACTTCCATGTTTATTTTAATTCGATGGGAGACTCTAGTCTTCAGATACTACTCTATGTATTTTGGCGAGTTCCTGACTGGAGTGCAGAACTTCAAGAAAGACATAGGCTCTTGATTGATATTTTAAGGCTTGGTAAAGACTTAGGTATAGATTTTGCTTTTCCAACTCAAACGCTACATCTGTATAACGAAGAACATAAGCCAGTTAGTAATACTGACTTTGAAGCCCTCGTCTATGGTAAAGACCTTGCTTCAAAAATCACTGAGAATCCAATTAGTACTAAGCACCACAGAAGTGGAAAAATAATGAATAACGATATTTCACTTTAATTATTTATCTTTAAGGTTCTTCTCTAAAACGGGAAGAACCTTCTCTTTGAACTGGGCCTCTAGAAATGGCTTTGTAATAAACCTTTTTACGCCTTCGGACATAAAAGTTGTCACTTTATTTATATCTATCTCACCAGAAATTACGACAACATCACTAACAGAATTTACTCTACCTAGCTTTAATTCTGTGAGAACTTCAAGGCCACTTTTTTTAGGAATATTTATATCGAGTAAGACAAGTCCAAACTTTTGATTTCTAAGCATATTACAGCCGCTTAATCCATCATTAGAAACGATAATATTTCTAAAATGGCCCAATCTTTCACAGTAGATTTTCAAAATAGTGCAAATTTCAGGATCGTCATCAATAATTAAGCAATCAGTTTTACTATTATTCATTTAAGTTCCAGGGTTAGGTTATTAACTCATTCGGAACTATTTTATTTAGGCCTTACTTAAGATCTCTTGATTGTTTAAGTATCACACTTAGTCGCGCCAAATAGGCACTTCTTCTTCACTGTTTTTGCTACAAGCTCTGGAACCATTTCTTCCCATCCGTCTTGTCCATTTTGAATCATTCCAAGAACAGTTCTCGACCAGATTGTACTATAGTTATCGTTGTAGTTTTCGATATCAACTAGCAGACCATTTTCCATCAAGTACATAAGTAGGAAAGTAAGTTTCTCGTCAACATTGATTTTATCAATAGTAATTTTAACTTCAGGATTCTCTTCGTCACGTCCTGGATATACATAGAGTTTTGTTCTCTTTCCAAAAAGAGCTCCAATACCAGCGAGAGGACCAAAGGAGTAAGAGTCATATTTTGAAAGGTCGAAGATTTCTTCTAAATTATAAACACCTAATACAAATGAAACATTCTTTCTTGAGTATGTTTCCAAGTAAGTATTGAGTTCAAAGTAGTTCTCAAAGCTCGTAATTAATACTTTATGCCCAAGAGCTGCAAGTATATCCACTCTTGCTAGAAAGTCTGCATTATCAACTTGCCCACGTTCCTTTAGCTTAGACATACTAATTTCAGGGAGAACCATTATATTCTTATGTTCTTCAGTCTCTAGATCACTTTTAAATTTCGAGAGTCCAGTATCTAGCATATCCATATTTACAAAAGTTGGTGGTCTAAAACTTCCTCTACACACTAGTACATTTTTCTTATAGAGAGCATCTGTTGCTTGAACAGCACTTCCATCAGAGTCAAACATAATCGCCTTACAAAAGTTTCTCTTAACAAGCTCTAGTGACAATACTCTATTGTCTACATTCTTAAATGCATTCCCTGAAGTCCTAATCATATCAATTTCAATTCTCTCACTTGATAGACGTTCCTCAAGAGAGTTAGCAAAACAAATAGAGTCTTGATTATGATTCATACAAGCATAAATTAGATTTACTCCGATAATTCCAAGAACTTCTTGTTGCTGTAAATTTTCTTTATCTTTTAAACGAACATGAATAATACATTCACTTGGCTTAGCACCTTTTTTGTGTTGAAACTTAACACCTAGCCATCCGTGTCCATCACCGACACTTCTAAAGCTCTTTGCTGCAACAGTATCTGCGAAAGCGAAGAATTGAGTATCTTTCCCTCTAACGTCACGGAGTCTCTCTTCGAGCTGATCATATTCCCTATCGAGCATTTTATGGAGTCTGTCTTCACAAACATAGCGTCCACTCTTCTCTTTCCCATAAATCGTATCAGAAACAATCATATCGTAAGCAGAGATAGTCTTAGCAATCGTCCCTGCAGCACCACCGGCCCTAAAGAAGTATCTGGCAACTTCTTGTCCAGCACCAATTTCAGCTATTGTTCCGTAAATTTTATCGTTTAGATTTATTTCTAGAGCTTTTTGCTCAGGATTGAGTGTTTGATGAAAATTCATTCTATGCCTTTGAAAGTTAGATATCTCTCTATGATACCAATAATATTCAGATCTCAAAAGGTGCAAAGGCAAAGAATTTAAAAAATTGTTCTAATAAATATCTATGATTTAGAGAGAAGAAGTATCAAAACTGCCCCAATTCTATGGCAAAACCTGTCAAAACCCTTCATTTCCAAGCAAAAGCCTTAACTAATTAACAAAGTCTGTCGAAAAGTTTGAATATACGCTATAATAATAATGCGTATAAGAGGAGGGCCCCATGGAAATCGTTATTGTCGCTGGCATAATTATGGGTTCATTAATTGCTATAGAAGTTAAGAAAAGGGAAGAGCTTGAAAAAAGTCGCGTTCCCGTAAAGGTGAAGTCAGACAAGTCTGACTATTAGTTCTTAACACACTTTATCGACTTTATAATTCTATCAATTTCTGATTTGAATTTCTTGTAGTCTACACTTTTGACCACACTCTTTATTTGTAACCCCTTACTAAAACACATTAGAACTGTTTCACTAGAGAATACTTCAATATTACCTGGCAACTTATATCGAAGTGTATAGGTAACTTGATCTTTAGAAAACTTAGGCTCTCCAAATTTAATGGAAGTAGCTTTTAGGCTTTTTAAATTTATTGTATTTTCTTTTTTAAACTTATCAAAGTTAGAGACCTT
>NZ_JBFGYP010000019.1:0-37091 GCF_041587335.1 Halobacteriovorax sp. | reverse complement strand
TTTCTGATTCAAATGGTGATTTTACTATAAGTAATCTTCCGTTAGATGATACCTATTTCATCTATACGGAGCCTTTAAATAATTTGAGCTCTCTTCCTGGTTACTATGATGTCGCAAAGAAAGATTTTTGTGATTCTAATAAAGACTTTAAAGGTTCATTTTTTCAACGATGCTTTGGAAGTGATAGAGGGAATCCATATGGTATAAAGGTAAGTTCTTCAGATAAGAATATTGATATTGGAACAGTTTCTATTCGTTGTGGCCTAGATGTTCCTGGGGACTATAATAGGGCCAAGGGAAGTACTTATGATATTTCTCTTTTTAGCTCTGATGTTAATAACTACTATGTAGGTAGCTCAAGTGTTGGTTTTTTCAATTCTCGATTAGACTCTGGAGTTATCGTATTTGATGAATCAGAAGATGAGTATAATTTAGATTTATCTCTTCATAATCTCTATTCAAAGTTCCCAGGCAAAGAATTATATCTTGAAGTACAAATACATACTCAACCATTCTTTTCTCCTTTAAGAGTTGTTACGACTCTTGATCATGATGATTTTTCTATTCCATCAGTTTATCCCGATCTTAGTAGTAGTATCCCTGTAGACTCCGATGGTAATTACAACCTCGATGTAAAACTCAATCTTCCTTTATATGCAGATAGTTCAAAAAATATTTATTCATTGAAAGTTGTACCTCATAATATTGACCAACTTTATAGCAGTGGGGTTGTCTCTGATATATTTTCATCAGGACGTTACAACTATAACGAAGAAAGACACTTTTACTTTATTACTACTAGGCTTGTGGAAAAAGTGGGAACTACTTATCTTGAAGTCAGTGAAAAAAATTATGGAGAGAGAACAGATAATCAATCTTGCTTAGATGCTAGTGCTACATACGAAGTATCTGGAAATGTAGTAGGAGAAGGAGCTACTGTATTAAGACAGTCTTCAAAAAAAGATGATTCTCTTGGTCTTGCATGTGGATCTATTACTTATACTGGAGGAAATCCCCCGGGTAATGGGCCTGTTGTGTCGTTGTTATTTTTAATAATGTTTACTGTTTTAGCGAATAAATTCAATTCTTCTAAGTTTGTTGAATAAAATGACTTGGATTCCTGTAGTATAAGTATCATAATATTAATGTGTTAATGACTGATTTCATTAGGAAATTACATTATGAGAAAATGGATTTTTTCAATATTACTTTTAGTGCTAACTTTTAGCTCTTTCTCTCAAGATCTTATGGGAGAGAGAATTCGTCGAATTTCATCTACAAAGAAGTCTGTCTACTTTGATAGTGGCATTTTTCACAATGGTGGTCCCAAAAGAAAGTCTGGACTTAAGGTCGTAAGACATTCGTACTCTGAAAAAAGAGGCTATGAAAGGATCGTATTTGACTTTGATACCAAGGAAATTCCTAGAGTGTACGGAAATATATCTTCTAATGAGAAGAAGCTATATGTCGATCTCTTTGACACTAATCTTGGGTCTAATATGAACTCTTTAGGAAAGAGTAAATTTGTAGAAGAGATTAAATTTTTTCCAATTAGTAAAGATTCACTTTCAATTGAAATTACATTTAATAAAAATGTAAATATAGATATTTTCTACCTGAATTCTCCAGGTAGATTAGTCTTTGATATTAAATAATTAAGGAGACATCATGTCAGATCATGAAAATGATTACCAGGTCGAGATTAGACCTAGTGATATGGAAGAAGTGGCTTTTCCAGAGTCAGTAGTCATTATTCCGATAATGAATAGCCCTATTTTTCCAGGAATGATTGCACCAATTATTCTAACTGAAGACAAGTTTACGCCTGAGCTAGATGAGCAACTTTTAAAAACTGGTTATATAGCATTAAACCTTGTTAAGTCGGATCTAAAAGATGAAAAGGGAGTATTCGTTCCAGAGGAAGAGTTGGATCTAGAATCTCGTGAGATATCATCTAAGGATATTTATAAAGTTGGTGTACTTTGTAAGGTTGTAAAGAAACTTAAGTTACCAGATGGATCAGTTAATATTTTAGTACACGGAATTAAGAGATATAGAGCTTCAGGAATCTCTCAAGAAGCTCCACTTATTCTAACTAAGATAGATGTATTTGAAGATATACTTGAGACTGATGAAGAGCTTGATGCTTATACAAGATCAGTAATTAACCAAGTTAAAAAATTAAGTGAAATTAATCCATATTTTAATGAAGAAATGAAGCTTGCAATGCTTAATCCTCCTTCTCCAGGAGCATTGGCTGATCTTGTTGCATTTGCTATTTCTTTAGATATACCAGAAGCTCAAGACTTTTTAGAAACACTAGTTGTTAAAAAGAGGTTTGCAAAACTTTTGGTCTATTTAAAAAGAGAAAAAGATGTCGCAGATATTCAAAAGAAAATCTCTGATGAAGTTAATGATAAAGTTAACAAGTACCAAAGAGAATATTTTCTACGTGAGCAATTAAAAGTTATTAGATCTGAACTTGGGATGGATGAGGATGAGAAGTCTCGTGATCTCAAAAGAATGAGAGAGCAGATTGAAGAAGCAAATCTTCCAGAAGACACAGTAAAGTCTATTAATGAAGAACTAGATAGATTAGAAGTTATTCCAGAGTCTTCTCCAGAGTATAACGTTGCAAGAACTTATATTAATTGGATGATTGACCTACCATGGGATAAGTCAACAGACGATAAAGTCGACATGGACATGGCCGCAAAGATTCTTGAAAAAGATCACTATGGTTTAGAGAAGGCCAAAGAAAGAATTTTAGAATTCTTAGCTGTTAGAAAATTAAAGCCTGGTTACGATGGTACAATTCTCTGTCTTGCAGGTCCTCCTGGAGTAGGTAAAACTTCTCTAGGTAAAAGTGTTGCAGAGGCCTTAGGAAGAAAGTTCTACCGTTTCAGTCTTGGTGGTATGAGAGATGAAGCAGAGATCAAAGGTCATAGAAGAACTTATGTTGGTGCTATGCCTGGTCGAATTATTCAGGCCCTTAAAAGAGTTGAGGTTAATAACCCTGTAATTATGCTTGATGAAATAGATAAGCTTGGACAGTCGTTTCAAGGTGATCCAGCTTCAGCTCTACTAGAGGTTTTAGATCCAGAACAAAACACAACGTTCATTGATAACTACTTAGATATACCTTTTGATCTATCTAAGGTGTTATTTATCTCCACTGCAAATTACTTAGGTGATATTCCTGAGCCTCTATTAGACAGAATGGAAGTTATAGAGCTTAGTGGTTATACAATTGAAGAAAAGGTTTCAATAGCTAACAAGTGGGTAATTCCTAAACAGCTAAAAAAGCATGGTCTAAGCAAGAGTGACTTTTCTATAACTACAACTGTTCTTAAAAAATTAATCTCGGATTATGCCAGAGAGCCAGGTGTTAGAATTATGGAACAATATGTTGCAAAGCTTTGTAGAAAAGCGGCAATGTTAAAAGTTTCAGCTAAAAAGAAAGCTAAGAAATTCTCTCCTGCAATTGCAGACCTAGAGAAATTAGTAGGACCTGCTCGTTACCAGAGTGATGTTGCTCAAAAGTCTGTTAAGCCTGGTGTTGTAACTGGACTTGCATGGACATCATTTGGTGGTGAGATTTTATTTATTGAAACTATACCATTAGTAGGTAAGGGTGGATTTAAGTTAACTGGTCAGCTTGGTGATGTAATGCATGAGTCTGCAAACCTTGCTTATAGTTATGTAAAAAAGCTTCTTCAACAAGAACTAGAAGAGAAGATGAATAAAAAATCATCTAAGAAAAAGAAATCTAAAGAGAGTGACGATCAAGAAGTCCCTGAAGATTACTTATCTGATCATGAGGTACATTTACACTTACCTGCTGGAGCCACTCCTAAAGATGGACCGAGTGCTGGTATAACAATGGCCTTGGCTCTATATAGTTTAGCTACTAATCAAAAAATTCGTCCTCAACTTGCTATGACAGGTGAGTTAAGTCTTACTGGTAAAGTATTACCTGTAGGTGGAATTAAAGAGAAAGTTCTAGGTGCAAAAAGAGCAGGAATCAAAGAAATTATTTTACCAAAGGATTGTGAGAAGGACCTTATAGAAGTTCCTGACAGACATCGAAAAGGTTTAAAGTTTTATCCTGTTGAACACTTTGATGAAGTATTGAAAATAGCATTTAAAAAGAAGAGATAAAAAAAGGGAGCTATTAGCTCCCTTTTTTTATAAGTAATTTTAATTTTTTTAGAATTCGTCTGAGTCATACTCACTAACTGGAGCATGTTTAACTTTTCCTGCTGCAATTTCTCTAAGAGCAGTTACAACTTCTTTGTTCTTACTTCTTACTAAAGACTCAGAACCTTCTCTTAGTTGCTTAACTCTCTTTACTGCCAGGTGAACAAGCTCGTATCTGTTTTCAACTCTTTCCAAGCAATCTTCAATTGTAATTCTGGCCATATGTATCTCCGTTTAATTAAATATATGAATATTTCTAAATATGATAATTTTAACTCAATGTCAAAAGCTCGTCTAGTTATACATTGCATCAATCTCTTTATCAAACCTTTTTAAGACAACTTTCTTTTTTAGTTTGAGAGATGGAGTTATCAGCCCAGTTTCAGGCGTAAATTCCACTGGTGCAATATAGAAGTGCTTTATTGACTCAAAGCTTGCGAGGTCGGTATTTACGGCCTCAATCTGCTCTTTTATAAGGTTGATAACTCCTTGATTCTTTGAGAGTTCTTCAATTGTAACATTTGATTTCAGGTTTAGTGCAGGAAGAATCTCAAGGAATGATTCTTTCTCTATCCCTACTACTCCTGTGAGGTACTTTCTCTTGTCTCCAACTACCATGAAGTGGGTGATGTACTTCTTGATCTTAAGAAGATTTTCTATTTTTTGTGGTGCGACATTTTTCCCTCCAGAAGTGATGATAATATCTTTCTTTCTATCGGTTATTTGTAGATAGCCGCTACTATTTAGTCTTCCGATATCTCCACTTCTGAACCAGCCATCTTTAATAGACTTTTGTGTTTCTTCGTCATTTTTGTAGTAGCCACTAAAAAGGGCCGATGATTTTACGAGAATCTCTCCATCATCATCAAACTTAAATTGAGTATCTCCTAGAGGTAGCCCAACTGTTCCTGGGATTTGTTTTGCAACAGGGTTCAGGCAACATGGAGCGATTGTCTCTGTTAGACCATAGCCCTCAAGCACTGTTAGATTGGCATTTCTTAAAAACTTTATAATATCAACTCCAAGCGGAGCACCTCCGGAAACGAAAAAGCGAATCTTTCCACCAAAGCGATTATATATTTTTGAAAAAACAAGCTGGTATGCAAGGTTTCTTGCAATAAGAACTGTACTTGGAGGAGATTGATCTTTTTCCAAGTAACTAAAGTACTCTGAAGAAATAGACTCGGCCCACTTGAAGAGCTTTTGTTTTATTAGACCTTCTTTTTCTATTGTCTCTTGAGTTTTAGCGTAAATCTTTTCAAAAATTCTTGGAACTGAAATCATCACGGTTGGTTGAGCAAGTGAGATATTATCAACTAACTTATCTATACTCTCTGCATAGATATTTTCAATGCCTAAAGAGAGGTGAAGCATAGAATCACATCTTCCTAGTACGTGAGATAGAGGTAAGAAAGTTAGCAGTCTGTCTGTTTCGCCTATATTATGGCCTATTGCAGACTTTACATTTTTAAGCATAGACCAAAAGGCGTTATGTCTAATCATAGCTCCCTTAGGCTGTCCTGTTGTTCCTGATGTGTAAACAATAGAAGCTAATGAGTTATCTTGAACACTATCTATCAGCTCTTCTAATCTATTAGGTTTATCTAAAACTATTAACTTACCTTTTTCAAGCAGTTCCTTATGAGTATAGATTTGAAAATGTTTACTACAGGCCTGTATTAGTTCTTGGTTTTTTATATCCCCAAGGATAACAATCGACTTTACACTTTTTATTTCATCTATAATTTCACATATTTTTGTAAGTTGTTTTTCACTATCTAAAACGAGTAGAGAAGATTCTGAGTGATTGATGATATAGCTAACTTCATCATCAGTATAAGTTGGATATATCGGTACTACTGTTGAGTTCAAGCAAAGGCATGATAGGTCATATAGATTCCAAATGTAGGAAGTGTCAGCAAGTATAGAAACTTTGTCATTGGCCCTAACTCCAATATCTTCTAATGCAGTTGTTATTTTTGAAATATTCTCATAGTACTCATGAGTAGTGAGAGTGTTTACCTTTCCATCTTTAACCCATCCAATCGAATTAGATTGAGAGTTGGTTTTATACTTTTCTAAAAGAAGGGATGGAATATTTTCTTTAATCGTCATGATTTAGTTTTCCTAGAAGTATTACTGATAAGATTCAATAACTTATTAAATGATTTTACACACTTAATTTTAATATATCTCTTGAAGAAAAGGAAATGGGAGAAAGTTTGAACAACATTATTGTGGTATCTATTTGTGAAAAAAGTATAGGTGAAAAAAATATTATAGGTTATGAATTTAGGTTCTCTGGTACTTTTGACGGACAAAGGATAAATAAAATAAATGTTTATTCAGATGTAGGCTTTAGACTTGGTGAGCAGTACATATTAAACTTGTCCATTTGTAATGTAGAGTTATCTTGTTTGAACGCGAAGCTGCTTTATTCAAAAGAGTTAAAAAAATATCTTTAACACAATAAATGTTATGTTATTATTTAATCGGGAGTCTATATGGATACAACGATCGAAGAGTTAGCATTAAGTGAGAGAAAGTTTCTTCATGAGCTTAGCAATCATATTGTAGTGGCGCAGGGGATGGGAGCAATTGCTTTAAGAGGTCTTCAATCTTCTGGAGATGAATGCGTAGACCCTTCAGTTATTGAGAAGTTGGAAAAGTCTATGAATGCTATGAATAAGATGATTGGAGTTGTAAAAGAGCGTAGAGCAATTCTACACTCTATAAATAACAAGACTATTTAACTTTAACATTCACCTTATCGCCAATCATAAAGCTTCCAATGTCATATACTTTTGCATCTTTTCCAATATTGATATCTTTTAAAGCTGCAATCGCTGTATCTTTCTCTGTATGAAGAACTTCTAGTTCTCCAATTTTCACTTTGTATTGATATCTCTGTTTTGTTTCGTATGGATCTAATCTAGATATAGTTCTATAAACGTCTAGTGTTGTTCCAGAGTCCACTCCTTGCTCACTACCAATATTTACATAGAAATTCTTGTTGATAGTTTCATTCTGATAACCCATAGGTAAATCTTGAACAATACTAAATATTATAAAGTCACGAGCAAAACCCATGCTCGCGGTAAACATAAAAATAAATATGGCGATAATTTGCAGGTTTATCTTTTTCATTACAATTCCTAAGTAGCAGGTTAACCAAAATGAATTGGTCATAACTACTATTCGTAAGAATATTCTTTAAACTAAAATGATCAATTAATTTAGGCGAGTTCTTGAGAGAATTGTGGAGTATTTTACCTATCTAGAATAGGAAAGGGGCTACTTAGCCCCTTACTTTTGATTCAACCTGAGGTATTTAAAATTATTGTAAATCAGATCAGAGTGACGGTAGTTATTCAGTCTTTCATGATAAAGGATGTAATTTCTTGAGTAGTATTGCATTACCCAAGGTAGATCATTATTTATAATTTTTTCCATTTTCTTCATTACTTCAATTTTTTCAGGACCATTTGGAAGTACTTTCATTTTATCAAATAAAGCATCAAAGTCTTTGTTTGAGTAGAAGGTAGAGTTTGGGCCAGGGGCATGGTTTTTAGATATCAATAGTTGTAAGACATTTTCTGAGTCAGGATAGTCTAGGGCCCAACCATCTTGCCAGAATTGTAATTTTCCATGTCTCGCTTTTTCTAGAAATGCAGGGAAGTTGTTTAGAGCAACTTCAACGTTTATACCAATCTTTCCAAGTTCAGATTTCACAAAGTCGGCCTGTTGTCTGTTAGTAGCACTAACTCCTCTAACATCATAAGTTAGTGTAGGAAGTCCTTTACCTTCTGGAAAGCCTGCTTTCTTTAAGTACTCTTTAGCTTTATTCATATTATATTCATATGGTAGCTGAGCAGAAGGATCATATCCTGGTATTCCTGGAGGATAAATTGAGTTCGATTTTTGTCCAATATTGTTTGTAAAAACTTTAATATATCTTTCTACGTCTATAGCATGTGCAATTGCTTTTCTTAGATTTAGATTCTTACCAAGAAGAGGGTCTTGCATATTAAATGATAACCACCAGTATGTTAAAGTTGGAAATATCTGAAGCTTTATACGTTCACTTTTAAGCTCTTTCGTTAGATTTCCATTTGGGTCTACTGCTGAGCTGTAGTTGTCTTTAGGTATAATTAGAAAGTCTATCTTCTTTGCTTTAAAGTTAAGCCATCTTGTTTGTGCTTCTTTATATACGTTGTACTCAACCTTATCTATAAAAGGGATTACCTTTCCTGAGTCTTTAAGAAGCTGTCTACTATTTGCAATTCTATCCCCTTGTCCTGGATAAAAAGCCTTTCTGTAGTTCTCATTCTTTATAAGTCTTAGTTTTGTAGAGGATACCCATGAGTCTAGCTTGTAAGGACCTGTTCCTATGATTTTATCATTAAGGTTATTCTGGTACATCTCTATTGCCTCTATAGGCATAGGGGATGTGAAACTCATAGCAAGAGTATAGAGCATCTGTGGATAAGGCTCATTTAGCTCTATAACTAATGTATGATCATCGGGAGCTGATAAACCAGTGATGCTTGTTGTTTTGAATTTACTAAAGTCTCTTCCTACAGTTTCTCTGAATTTATTTAAGCCTTTAATTTTTTGATCAAATAGCCACCAACCGTTACTATTTGTAGGTAGGTAGGCGAGTCTTTTAATTTGATTTATAAAGTCTTGGGACTTTACAAATCTAGCTTTCCCATTAAAAGAAGGGTCATCATGGTATTGAACACCTTTCCTTATTTTTATAGTGTATTTCTTTCCACCATCTTCAATGAGTGGAAGAGACTCTGCAAGTAGAGGCTGTAAAGTGTATGGTCTTTTTAAGTAGTGATATTCGAATAGTTGTTCATAACCTTGATAAACTATTGAGGCAGATATTGTATCGTAGCTGTTGGCAGGATCTAATGTTGATATCTCACCTGATATGGATACATTTAAAGTATTTGGATCACCTTCTTTTTTACAAGAAAATAAAAGTAATGAAGAGATAATGATCAATAATTTAGCTAAATTCATAAAAATCCTTTGTTCAATTAAAATTTAGCATAAATAATTTTGAGTGTGAACTTTGTTTAGCTATTGGATTTCTCTAATAAGCCCTCAAGCGTATTAGTTATATCTTCTAATTCGTGACCTTTAGTTAAGCAGTAGCGTATTAGCTTTTGTTTTATTTTGTCTTGGGCATTTATAAGTTGAGAGGGGACTTGTATTCTTAATTTTTTCTCTAACAGTTCAGATAATTGACTATCTGTCGTCATATTGTATTCTTCAAATATTTCATTAATAGTAGAGCTCGTTACAGATAATTGTTCTTCTGCTAGCTTTGCTTCTATGTATTGTGGGTGATAACCCTTTTTCATTAATACTTTTGCCCTTGCAGTGGCATATTCTTTTTCTCTTAAAAAGCCTTTACTAATTACTTCTTCAATCGCCAAGTCTATATCGGCTTCTTCATAACCTTTAGACCCTAGCTTTACCCTTAGCTTATGTTCAGAGTAATCCTTTTTGGTTAAAAGTTTAATGATATATAAATAAGCTGACTTGCTTGTAGATTCGGTAAGGTTTTTCATAGAATAAAAACCAAGGGCCAAATATTCATTTGGGCCCTGGTTGTTTGATAGAATTTATTGAATTGTTTTCTTTGATTTTTTTGCTTTAGTTTTCTTTTCTACAGGAGCAACTTCTTCTTCAAGAATCTCTCCTGTTTCTTTATTAACAGCTTCTTCTTCAAGAGTAATTAATCCGTTCTTTGCTAGAACCTTATTCTTAATTTCTTCGAAGATGTCATTGTTTTCACTTAAGAAGTTTTTAGAGTTCTCTCTACCTTGGCCAATTTTTGCATTGTTATATGAGAACCATGCACCAGCTTTTTCAACTACACCATGCTCTACTGCAAGGTCTAATACATCACCAGTTTTTGATATACCTTCTCCGTACATAATATCAAATTCAACTTGTTTGAATGGAGGAGCTACTTTATTTTTAACAATTTTAACTCTTGTTCTATTTCCTACGACTTGATCACCATTTTTAATAGCACCAATTCTTCTGATATCAACTCTAACAGATGCATAAAACTTAAGTGCGTTACCACCTGTTGTAGTTTCAGGGTTACCAAACATTACACCTATTTTCATTCTTAATTGGTTAATGAAGATTACAGTTGTGTTTGATCTTGAAATTGATCCTGTAAGCTTTCTTAATGCCTGAGACATTAGTCTTGCTTGTAGACCCATATGTGAATCACCCATATCTCCTTCAAGCTCAGCTCTCGGAGTAAGTGCAGCTACAGAGTCGACGATAAGAAGGTCAACTGCAGCTGAGCGAACTAACATATCAGCAATTTCTAATGCTTGTTCTCCAGAATCCGGTTGAGATATAAGTGTGTTTGGAACGTCGACTCCAAGCTTTTCTGCATAATAAGTGTCTAATGCATGTTCTGCATCTATAAATGCTACTGTACCACCTGCTTTTTGGCATTCAGCTGCAGCATGAAGAGTAAGAGTTGTTTTACCTGAAGACTCAGGACCATAAACTTCAATGATTCTTCCTTGAGGAATACCACCTACACCTAAAGCAAGGTCAAGACCAAGACAACCCGTAGAGATTGAAGGAACTTTCTCTAGTTTCTTTTCAGAATCTAGTTTCATGATCGCACCTTTTCCGAATTGCTTTTCAATAGTTGCTAAAGCTAGGTCTAGTGCTTTTGTTTTATTTGCATCAGTTGATGGTGAGTTTGTTGTTTTTGAAGCCATTTTGTCTTACTCCTACATTGATTATTTTTAATGTGTGATCACGTTACGCTATCACTTTAAATGCCGTTAAGCACGATCAAACTTGTGCAAAAAAGTCTACTTCATTGAAATTCAAGTGCTTGTAATTAATGATTTTAAATAGCGCTAAACTCAATTTCTGAATAAACTAATCACTTGGTTTATATATCTAGTATTTGCGTAAGTGCTGCGTAAGTCAAGAAGAAAATGCGTAAGTTGCGTAAGTTTAAATGATGCCGAGCGCATTAATGGCTAAATAAACCATTCCTGCAAAGATTCCGCTGATTATATCGTCTAGAATAGTTCCACAGCCGTGATTAACTTCTTTGTCGAAATAACTTGCCGGCCAAAACTTCACAATATCAAAGAATCGAAATAGTACAAAAATTATTGTATAGTGTAGAATAGAGTGTTCCTGAAGGAACAACCATGTTGTTGCAACGCCTAAAGATTCGTCAATTACAATCCATGATGGATCATGTAGCTTGAGGTTTCTTTGGGTATAGTCTGCTACAAAGCATGCCCCCGTAGTGGCAATTGCTAAAAAAGGGATATACATAAAGAAAGGAGCTCCAAGAGTTCCAAGTCCGTAAAGAAAGGGCATTGTAACTAGGGTTCCAAATGTTCCTGGGGCCCATGGGAAAAATCCCGAACCGAAAACTGAAAGGAATATGATATCTATATTTTTTAGGCTTGGTTTGTTTTGTTCTGACATGGGGTTATGGTATTTTATTTTATTCTTTAAGGAAATAGATTAAATGGTAAGACCAGATTATTTATCAAATTATATGTTCGATTGGGAAACTTTAGATGTCGTTGTAGGTGGAAGATCTGCCTTAGATTCTAAGTTTTTTGTAGCTCCTTTAATGGGGACAGAGCAGGTTAATCAATTTCTTAAGGGTTATGGATTAGATCCTAATGACCCTATTAGTAAGGCTGAGCTTTTTGGAAACTTCCAGGAGGCAATGCAATTTGTAAGAAGATACTTTCTTAAAGAGGGGAATAATGAGGGATTGGATTTAAAGATTCCTAACTCCCTTTATATGATCACTGATGTTGGTGAGCTTCTGTTAATGGCAACTGGACAGAAAGAAGGAATTGATAAGGAAGAAGAACTCTGGGCAGAAATCATTTTAAAGGTGATGCACACAATTCTTCATGTTGATAAAGACTTAAGATCTACGTACTTCTCAGTAATTCAAACTCAAATATTTGATAAATTTTATAAATACATTACACGTGATGCTGATAATCTCTACCTTTCATGTGGAAGCGAAAAGATTAAGCTCGTAGATTTTGAGACTAAGTCTAAAAAAGCGAGAGAGAGTGTTATCATTAAACTTTTACATAAAGTTGAAAATGTTGCGGAAGAGCTTTTTGATAGAGTAGGTGTTCGATTTATAACTGAAACAAAATTTGATGCACTAAGAGTTGTAAACTTCTTAGTTAGAGAGAACATTATAATTCCTCATAATATCAAGCCGAGTAGGTCAATCAATACACTTGTAAACTTACAAGACCTTAAAGAAAAGTATCAAAATATTATTAAGATGAGCCTACGTAATGACCTTGCTGAAGATAGATTTGTAAATGCTATTGAAAGAGAGATTGCAGAGAGTGAGTCATCTATTAAAGACGATAGAAATAAGCATACATCTAAAAAGTATAAGGCCATACAATTTACTTGTAGACAGCTTATCAAATATAAAAATCCATTCTTTAAAGAATTTAGTGCTGTAAGAAAAGCTGCTAAGGCCGATGGTGAAAGTGAATTATCAAAAAGTATAATGAACTTAGACTTATCTATGATTGCTCGTGATGTTAGATTCTTTTATCCATTTGAAGTTCAGATAGCTGACTTGAAGTCTCATAAAGAAAATACTGAAGGAGAGGCTTCTCATGCTGAGTATAAGAAGGCCCAGACTCGGTCAGCAATGAAGAGAGTCTTCGGTAACCTAATAAAGTATAAGAACCTAGAGGTTTAACCCCTTTTAATAAATGTTTCGATCCTAGAGTTCGTTAGCTCTGGGAAATCAATTTGTGGAACGTGACTCCCATCTTTCAAGATATATAATTTGGAATTAGGAAGATATTCTTGAAGAATTCTTTGTAGATAGTTTGGAATAACCTTGTCTGAGTCTCCTCCAATTACGAGAGTTGGAGTGAAGATATTTTCAAGTGATGTAATAATGTCATGGTTTTTCATCTCTTCTAAAAGATGAAAGAATATATCTTTTGGTAGCTCACTAATTTTTTTCATATATATTTGGACAAATGAATCTTCAACTTTCTTGGTATTAAACCCTCCGTCTAATACGGCTTTTCTGGCAATAGGATTTTTATAAGAATTTTTCCAAATGAATTCAAAAATATTTGGACTATTGTTAGCAAATTTTTGAATAAAAGGAGATGCTATATCCACAATATTTGAATCAAACATTATATCCTGTGGAGGGAGAACTGAACCAGAGATTAAAATAGATTTATATATGCTATTTGGATAGTTCTTACAAAACTCTAAAGTGACATTTACACCCATGCTGTGCCCAATCATAATAGGCTTTGTTATTTCGAGTGTATCTAATATTCCTTTTAAGTCTGCAGTGATATTTTCAAATGTACATAACTCAATCTTATCTTGCCCTGATGAACTATAGTGTGCTCTGTAGTCATGAACTAAAATCTTGTAACCAAGATTATCAAAATACTCTTCTTGAGGAGTGAAGTGTTGTCTATTGCAGACAAGTCCATAGTTAAAAACGATTACAATTTCATCGTGCTTTAATTCTTCTTTTTTAAAATTCGTTAAATAGAACACTCTCGTTCCATCATTTGAATAGTAAAAGTCAGGATATTCATTTTTCATTATATTTTATCTTCTCTAGATGTATAAACTCTTGTTCAATTAACGATAGTATTTCTTCAAGCTCTGGTGTCTCTTGAATTCTTTTTTTGTAAAGATGCTCAGTGTCCGTGATTGGATCTATATGACTATATTCGAAGTGAGAAACTTTAAATTTAAAGTTTCTGTATGTAAGTTCATCCCCAACCTGAATAGTTTTTTTTCCAGAAATTTTCTTCCCATTAACAATATAAAAGATACCTGGCTTTACATTTTCAATATATAATTTGTCACGCTCAACAGTAACTTTAAAGTTCTCACATGAGCTTTCTGTAATATTGTTCCTGTTTGACTTACCTAGTAGAACGATATTTCCATAGTTTCTATGATGACCAAGTAAATAGGGATTAGGGGAGTTAATAACTTCAATATCTATCATAGATACTATTTTATCAAATAAACATGAAGCTAAACAGTAGAAAAAACTTTAGCATCTTTTGCCAATCGTTTAAGTCTTTCTTGTACATTAGGACTATTTTGATTGAGTATTTCTAGAGCATCTTCTCTAGCTTGTTCTAATAAGTGAAAGTCAGTGATAATATTTGCAATTTTTTTAATATTGTTACTTCCAGACTGATCTTTCCCAAAAATATCTCCGGCACCACGTATTTTTAAATCTTCTTCGGCAATCTTAAATCCATCTGTATAGTTTTCTATAACTCTTAATCGCGTCATACTCTCAGAGGATAATTTATTGTCTATAACTAAAAAACAAAAGCCTGGTTTATGACCTCTTCCAACTCTTCCTCTTAGTTGATGGAGTGAGCTAAGTCCAAACCTTTCTGGGTTCATTATGGCCATGATTGTTGCATTTATTATGTTTATACCAACTTCAATTACACTGGTTGCAATCAGAATATCAATTTCCTTATTCTTAAATGAGGTGATTGTATTGTCTTTATCTTGCGACTTAAGTTGACCATGTAGTCCTTGAATCTCGAGTTTGGGAAAAAAATCCTTAAACCTTTTTAGAACATCCTCTAAATTGAGCATATCTTGTTTAGGGTTTTCAGTTATGGCCGGGACAACTATATAAACTTGTTCTCCCATTTGAACACGAGTGTTTACAAAATTTAAAAAATTTCCAAAGTTTTCAGGCTGTACAATTTTTGTCTTATGCCCTTTTCGTCCATTTGGCAGGGTACTAATTGTTGAGATATTCAGATCACCATATTGAGTCATACTTAAACTTCGAGGAATAGGAGTTGCTGACATGATTAAACAATGTGACCCAACTCCTTTTCTTATAAGCTTTAATCGTTGTTCTACTCCGAACTTGTGTTGTTCATCAATTATAGATAACGCTAAGGACTTGAACTCTACGGAATCTTGTATTAATGCATGAGTTCCTATTATGAATTGTGCCTCTCCATTTTTACACTTTTCAATTACGTTATTTTTTTTCTTTTGAGATAAAGACCCTACAAGTAGTTGAACTTCTATATTTAAATTAGAGCAGTACTCTTCTATTTCTAAATAATGTTGATTCGCAAGTGTTTCTGTCGGGCACATCAAAACGGCTTGGTGGCCATGTTCAATGACAATAAGACCGGAGGTTATTGCAACAGAAGTTTTTCCGCAACCAACATCTCCTTGTAGTAGTCTCATCATTGGAAGTCCTGACTCCATATCTGTACATACTTCTTTTATTGCTTTTTTTTGATCTAAAGTAAGATCATATGGGTAAATTGATGAAGACTTTTTTAAAGAGTCTTCACTACAAGAAATTCTTATTCCTTTTGGTCGAAAGTTTTCAACTCTTCTTAAATGAATTTTAAATTGCTCTTCTAGGAATTCTTCATAGATTAATCTTGTTCTTGCTTCTTCGAATAGACTAATATCCCATTTCTCTAATAGATCTGTCTTTCCGTGTATGTAAAGAAGTGAATCTTTTAAGATCATTAATTTACGCTTGTTTAAAATACTTTTTGGAAGTACTTCCTGAATATTGTTCCATAAACTATGTGGAATTTTATCAATAATTTTTTTTATGTTTGTTGAGTTCACCCCGTTCACAGTCGGATATTGAATTTTCAAATGAGGAAGTAGATGATCTCTCTCTTCTGAGTTGGGGAGAGTTTCCTCGAGAGTACTTTCAAAATCTGGATTTATAATCTGTTTACTTTCGCCATATATTTGTACTTTTCCAGTGAACTTAACATAATTAAGAAGCTGTATCTTTTGAGCAATAGATGGATACGCATTGAACCATTTTAGTTCCATAGTCTTCTTAGATAAATGATCCTGAATAACTACTGTGATATTTAAGAGCTGCGCTTGATTTCTTCCTCTACCTTTAAAGCTAGGAAGGGATCTTACAGATATAACTTTTCCAATACCTGTAAATAAGCATTCCTCGTAAGCACTTTCGAATTTCTTAATAACAGGAGTAGGGTGTATGCGTAGGGGAATGATCCAGAGTAGTGATTGTAAAGTTGAATGGCCGGAATCAATAAGAGATTGGATACTTTTTGAAGGACCTTTTTGTGAAAGGTCCTCTAGTTTTGAATCCCAAGTGAGATTAGATATATTCGAAGGACTCGACTTCATACTCTATATCACCCTTAGGAGCTCTTACTGTAACTGTATCGCCTTCTTCTTTCCCAATTACAGACTTTCCAAGAGGAGACTTATAAGAGATTTTACCTTCTTTCATATTTGATTCAATTTCACCAACAATTTTAAAAACAAGAGTTTCATCTTTATCAGTATCTAAAAGCGTAACAGTTGCACCAAAAACAATTTTATCAGTAGATAGTGTTTTAGGATCAATGACTTGGGCGCTAGCAATAACACCTTGAAGTTGCATAATTCTTCCTTCAACAACAGATTGCTTTTCTTTTGCTGAGTGATACTCTGCATTTTCTTTTAAATCTCCAAGGTCTCTAGCTTCAGAAATAACAACTTTTAGTTCTTCTCTTTCTACCTTTATTAAATGATCTAGCTCTGCTTGAACTTTATCGAACCCTTCTTTTGTAATTGGTGTATCGTTACTCATAATTTACCCTTAATCTTTAAATAATGAATTTGCCGCACTTAGCAGATCATCCTGTTTGTTTGTTACTGTGTTATCACCCTTTAGGATGAAGTAGTCACAGAAATTAGCTTTGTCTTTTTCAACAATGCGGTCTGCATTTGTCTCGCGACATTCGTTATATGCTGTTTGGTCATAGAACCCACACATTTTACAGCAATGTATACTTGCATAGCAATATGGGCACTCTTCACTTCTTAAAATCTTGCTATTTTGCTCAAGATCTAATGTCTTGCTACATGAATGACAGTTGATTTTGTTTTCTGTAGGCACTAAAAGCTCCACTTCTTTTCTAAATAGACTGTCTTATAGCTCTTACTTTGAGTATTGCCTAGCCCTGACTGATTATATTCAATTTGTGGTAGATTTCTTTTATTATACTCTAAAATCGCTCTATCGAGGTTTTTTTCATTAGAGGATTCTTGAGTTCTTGCCATTAAAAAGTTAATTACAATAGAGGTGATTCCTCCAATTAGTAAAGTTTTCTTATTTCCACCTGTTGAATTTACAAAAAAGCTCGAAATAATCATCGTAGTACCTAACGTTCCAAGAGCAGCATTATGCCATTGAACTTTAGTACCATCTTGATACTTTTCAAGAAAATCTGAGGCCACCTTATCTTTTTCAAGGTAATGCCTAAGCCCTTCACCTTTCTGAGTAGCATTTGAATCTATTAGGACCTCTTGTTGATTTATAATAGCTGTTCTTGAGCATGTGTCTTGGGCAAGTACACTGACTGCAGAAAATATAAATATAGTTATTACTTTGACGATTTTAATCAGTTACTCCTAATTAGTTTGTTAAATATTAACTTAAATTACCCTGTTTTAAAATAGACATCGGTGGGATGCTTTTGCCCGTTATTTGTGTAGTGTGTAATGAGTTAAGATAAGTATATGGATTTAATAAAAACAGGTATCGGAATTACCAAAACAATTCGAAATGTTTCCCGGTTAAGGGAAATTGTAATCATCTTTGCTAGACACGGTTTTGATGAGTTTATATCAGGGTCAATCACTCAATTGATTCCAAACTTTGTACTACCTAAGAGTAAAAAAGGTATAAAGGCAGAGTTAGAGGAAGAGGGGCATAAGGACTGGGGTGAGCTGCTCGGCTTTAGATTGAGGAAATGTTTTGAAGAGCTGGGTCCTGCGTTTATAAAATTTGGACAATTACTCTCTTCTCGAGAAGATATTTTTGATGAATCCTTTATCGCTCAAATGAAACTCTTAAGAGATCAGGTCAAACCAGTTCCGTTTGATGAATCAGTTAAGATTATTAATGAAAGCTTGGGTGAGCCTTGGAAAAATGTCTTTTCTGAAATTGATCCTTGCCCTATAGGGACTGCATCAATAGGAGTTGTATATAAGGGAAAACTAAAAGATGGATCTAAAGTTGTCTTAAAGGTCCAGAGACCAAATATAAGAAAAGTGATGATTACAGACTTTTCTATAATGAGTCTTGTATCAGCTCAGGTTGAAAAAGTTAGTGACGAAATTCGTTTTTTGGGAATATCTAGAATAGTTAAAGACTTTTCAATTTCATTACAAAATGAGCTGAACTTCAATATTGAAGCTCTCAATAGTGAAAAGTTAAAAAAGAATTTAAAAGTTCATGATAAAGAAGAGTTGTTTTATATACCTAAGGTGTATAAAGAATATAGCTCTGAAAAAGTTCTCGTTATGGAACTTCTTGATGGTACTCCTTTTAGTGAATCAGAGAATATTAAAGATGATGTTCAAGAAATAACTCCACTACTACAGAAAGGTCTAAAAACATTTATCAAGACTTTCTTAGTGGATGGTTTTTTTCATGCAGATCTTCATGGTGGAAACTTCTTTTATCTTAAGAATGGTCAAATTGGTTTAATAGACTTTGGACTGATGGGTCATTTAAGTAAGAAGGGGCGAGAAAACTTTATCGCAATTATTTATGCACTCCTATCATTCAACTACGAAAATTTAGTTTATGAATTTTTAGATGTCGCAGAATATGAGTCTGTTCCAGACGTAGATGTTTTAATTTCTGATGTTAGAGATGCTCTTTCTCCTTTTGTAGGGCTGACAGTTCAGCAAACTAATTTCACTATTGTTCTTAGAGAAGTTATAACGACTCTAAGAAAGCATGAGATTTTCCTTCCGAGAGAGTGGTTTATAGTATTTAGAGCTCTTATTACTTTAGATGGTGTTGGGAAGAACCTTGGTATGGATATCGACCTTTTTTCTCTAATGGAAAACGATATTTACGCTATAGTAAAAAATAGCTTTAAAAAAGAAGACCTTGTTGAGGAGGCTATTTGGCTAGGCCGAGATTTTCTCTCAAGTTCTAAGGTCATTCCAAGGCACATAAAATGGTTTTTAAAAGATTTCTCTAAGAAGGGTTATGCTTTTGAGGTTATACATACTGGACATGAGAAACAATTTGACCAGGTTACAACTGCGATTCTCTTCTTGAGTCACTCTTTACTTGCATCAGTCTTTATTGGTTCAGGAATATTTCTAATCGGAAATCGTATTGTGGATCATTTCGCAGACATTCCAACAGTGACATATATTCTCTGGGCAATTGCTTTTGGATTACTTTTGAAAGGATATAGTTTAGCCCGAAAATTATAGTTAAATCGAATCTAGGCCTGCTATATATATAGCAGGCATTATTTCTGAGAATTCACTTATTGGATTCGGTCCAAAAATTCCAGTTAGAAAATCCTCTTCTGAAAAATCAAACTCTGCACTTTTATATTTAACCTGTATCATACTGTCTTTTTTTCTTAGTATTGATAATTGGTTATTTGTAATTTTAGATAAGAATAGAGATAGCTTCTTGATATCAGCAACTTTAAAGAAAGCACCAAAGAAAATATCTTTTTTATTAAAGGTGCTATTATACTTTTCTGGAAGCCAAAGCATGTAATCAGTGAAGTCTTTAGACATTGGTATAATGTCATTATCTATTGAAGCAAATTCATGAATGATATTACTTAGATCATTTCCTTTATCTTTTATAAAGTAGGATGAAATCTTATTATCTTTCTTATTAATAAATAAAGAACATGATGTAACTTCTTTTATCTGATCCCAATCACTCTCAGATCTTTCAAGAGTTAGAAGGTCTTGGTTTTGATAAATGCTCTTTATTTCAGCGAACTCTATAGGTGTTAATGATTTAAAGTTTGTTTTTATCCAGCCATTAGGTAGGTTTTCACTGAGTAGTTTCTTTTTTCCAGTCTGTATTACTCCACCAGCTTCATAGAACTTGAATCTATTATAAAGAGGCTTTAGGTCTGACCACAAAAGGAGAAGAGAATTATTTTTTGAGTACTTTTCAATTATATTATTAAAGAATGGAGTAAAGTTTCCTTGTTGCTGATACTTTTCATTTAAAGCAATTGCTCCAATAAGCGCCACTTTAGTTTTAATACCTTTATAAGTGAGATTTCTCTCTGTAACAGCAATATGTCCAATCACTTTATCCTTATCAATAAGGATGTGGCAGTTTTGATGATTTAGTGGAGTCATTAAAGGATAAAAGTCCGTCAGAAAGCTGTGATGAGAAGGGTATTTAAACTCCTTTTCTATTAAGCTAATAGTGTCTTCAAAGAAATCCGGAAAATGTGCAAGTGTACTTTGTATATAATTACTCATACATCGTATTTTAGCGGAGAATTTCTTAAATATTTAATATATTTTGTATTTTTTTTATTCACTTTCTTCTCTCTAGCATTATCGATTCATTGAAAAGCATGCTTAAGTGTTTGTTATTACAGACGTGCGGCAAGAACTTCCCTGTCTAAAGATTAAACACTTTTTTCTAAAGAAAGGATGAGATGCGTCGAAGAGAGTGTTGAAGGGTATGTCACGGACGACATACAGATTGGTAAAACTAAGATTTACCGACACTCACATCAAGGAGGATGAAATGGGACTTCGAATTAATACAAATGTTGCGTCACTTAACGCCCAGAGGAATTTGAGCGGAACACGTATCAACCTTAACAAGTCGTTAGAAAAACTATCGTCTGGTCAAAGAATTAACAGAGCTGGCGACGATGCTGCTGGACTCGCAATTTCAGAAAATTTAAAAGCACAGATCAAAGGTCTTGGACAAGCTAAGAGAAACGCTGAAGATGGTATCTCTCTTGTACAAATTGCTGAAGGGGCGCTCGGAGAAGTTTCAAATATCTTGATTCGTCTTAGAGAGCTATCAGTACAGGCCGCTTCTGATACTATAGGTACAACAGAGAGAAAGTTTCTTAATGTTGAATTCGAACAATTAACTTCAGAGATGGATAGAATTGCAAACTCTACAGAGTTTAACAGAGTACCTCTTCTAAATGGTACTGGTGCAGTATTTGATATCCAAATCGGAACGAGAAATGACCCTATCAGTGATAGATTAACATTTGATGCTTCAAGCGCAGACGTTAATGTTGCTGCACTAGGTTTAAACCTTGCTTCAGTTGCAGATAAGATTTCTTCTCAGAACTCTCTATCATCAATTGACTCAGCAATTGTCTCTGTTTCAGGTATTAGAGCTGACTTTGGTGCTCTTCAAAACAGATTACAATCAACAATCAATAATATTTCAGTAAGTGTAGAAAACTTATCTGCTGCTAACTCAAGAGTTAGAGATACAGATATCGCTGCAGAGACTGCAGAGTTAACTAAGCAGAATATACTTATGACTGCTGGTACATCGGTTCTATCGCAAGCGAACTCAAGTACAAAGAACGCATTAAGTTTAATTCAATCAGCTTCACAGGGCTAATCCAGTGACTTCGGTCACTAGAAAATTGAATTAACTTTAACTTTGTATTAGGAGGACCATATGTTTGGACCAAATGGATGAATAGTCTATAGCAATTGCTTATCCTGCAAGATTCAATTGCTTTAAAAATAAGAATACAAAAGAACAAAGAATAAGAACAAGTAATTAAAGAATAGAACAAAAATATATACTACTACTAATAATTTTTTTGAACATGAGGTTCGAAGTACGCCACAGGAGGTTGCAGATGTTTGAAGGAGATTAATCATGGGAATGAGAATTAATACTAACGTATCTTCGCTATCAGCACAGAGAACGTTAAGTACTACAAATAGAAAAATGAATGACAACCTGAGAAAACTTTCATCAGGTGAGAGAATAACTAGAGCTGCAGATGATGCTGCAGGACTCGCTATAAGCGAAAACTTGAGGGCCCAGATTAGAGGGATGAGACAAGCAAAGCGTAATGCTAATGATGCGATCTCTCTAATTCAAACAGCCGAAGGTGGATTAAATGAGATTTCAAACATTGTTATTAGACTTCGAGAACTCTCAGTACAAGCTGCCAACGACACGCTTGGACCACAGGAAAGAAAGTTTTCAGACATTGAATTTCAAAACCTCAAAGAAGAGATTGATAGAATCTCAAGGTCAAATGAATTCAATGGAGTTAAGCTTCTTGATGGAACAGGCGGGAGAATGGAATTTCAAGTTGGTATCCACAACGACCCAATCAACGACAGACTTGTCTACGATGGGACCGGTGCAGACGCCACAATTGAAACTCTTGGGCTCGCAGCTGACAATGTTGCCTCTAAAGAGGGAGCTCAGTCATCGCTACAGAAACTTGATGATGCACTCGTGCAGATCAATGGAATTAGGGCCGGAATGGGTGCCCTACAAAACAGACTCTCGTCAACAGTCAACAACTTGGGGATTAGTGATGAGAATTTAAGTGCAGCTAAGTCAAGAATTAGAGATGTAGATATCGCTGCTGAAACAGCAGAGTTAGCTAAAAACAATATCCTAATTCAGTCTGGAACATCAGTGTTATCGCAAGCTAACCAGTTCCCGAGCATAGCTACTAAATTACTTGGTTAAATATTGTTCTTTATTGCCCATGCTTCGAATGAAGCACGGGCATTTTTTCGTTTATATTCCTAGAAATTAATTAGTGCTATAATACCTTTATGGAAAATGTCACAACTCTCGTACCTAAAAGAGAAAAAACAATTTTAATATTTGGTCTATCTTCTTTTGTAGGATCTAATCTTGCAGAATTTTTTAAGAAGGACTTTCGTGTTGTAGGAACTTACAATAAAAATCCCGTTTTTATTCCTGGTGTTCTTGCTTTACCTTGTGATGTTTTAAATAAGGAAGAAGTTCAGCTAGCTCTTTATGCATTTAAGCCTGATATTACTATTTATGCAGTAGGGCTCTCATCTCTAATGGAGTGTGCTAGAAGTCCAGAGCTTGCTGATGCGTTAAATGCCAGTGGACTATTCAACGTAGTAGAGTATTGTCAGCGCTATAAGTCTCAAGTGTGTTATTTATCTTCTGGTTTTGTATTTGCTGGAGAGGATAAACACTATATTGAAATGGATATTCCAGACCCAAATACTGTTTATGGAAAAACTCAAGCATCAGCAGAGTTCTATATCCAAAAGTCCTCATTGAACTATGTTATTTTTAGAAGCTGTAAGCTCTACGGTAGAGGTCATCTTGAGAATCGATCAACTACTTTTGATAAAATCCAAAAAGACTTCATGGATAGAAGAAATATCTCTTGTGATGATACAGTTAGGACGGGCTACTTAGATATTTACTACCTTGCTATGATTTTAAAAATTTGTTTTGAAAAAGGCGTAAAGAATAGACTCTTTCAAATTAGCTCAAATGATACTGCTACATTCAATGAGTTTGTAAAAGAGTACTGTGAGGTCTTTAATGAGGGGACAAGTCTTGTTCAAAAGGGGAGATGGAACTTTCCATCGATGACTCCTGCTGGAGATAAGATAAAGTTCGAGCTTGATATTTCTAATATTGAAGGCTTTTTGAATATTAATATGCCTTCAATTAAAGAGTCTCTACAACTAACCTTTAAAAGATTTATGGGGAAAGCAAAAGGTAGAAGTGGTAAATCTTCTAACAGTGATGATGTTACATTTATTTAAATAATGAAGTGATTATCTAGCAGAGTTTCTAATAAATTCTGAGAGGTAGTGTCTTACAAGCGCTTCCGTTTCTATAATCTCACCATTAAATCTCCACGTAATATCATTAAAAGGTCCTAGGTGGGCCCTTACTTCATGTACGCCTTGAGATCCTGTTGAGTCAGTAGATCTTAGTCTCGCTGAGAATACTTCTTTACCATTTGCTAGGAAACCAATAGTTATTAAGTCAGCCGCCTTTCTTGCAACGATAAGTCTTAAACTATTTCTAAATAGCATGAAGTCATTTATTGTATTTGAGATTTTAAAAATCTTTATTGCTGAACCTGACTGATGTGATCCTCTGTACTCATTAAACTTTGAAACAAAGATTTCAAACTTTTCTCTGAGGTCATCCATATAATCAATTGAAGATTCTTCTAGCATATGAAGAGGATTTAGATGGTCGTTGAAGTTAACTACTCCAGACTCTTCCATATTAATCTCTTCAAGAGCTAAACTCTCTATCCACTTTGTTGAAACATCTTTTTGTTGATTTATTTGGTCCATATTACAATCATCCGTAACTGTTCGTTTTCTGTCAAATTTTTAGTGGATTAAAGAGTAAGAAAAGAGGGTCAAGAGCTGTCAACTTGGAGTCTTCCGCCCGCCATTAGACAGGTGGTTGCAGTAATTAATTATTTTAGGCTTCTCACTCCTTAGGATTGCTCCAAAGTGCAAGCTTGCTCACCATAATCAGGGACCGCCTCCTTGAAAGAAATTGTAGGGCGAAAAAACTATTATTGCCAACTACAAGACCCATAACCATTATACCGTTCTTTTCACTGATTTATACAAGAAAGGTAATATTTATGTGATTTTAATGTGTTGCATATATTTACTAGGAAAAGTATGAAATTGCTTTGGTGCAGCATTGCTGGAGTGTATAATAAATTATAAGTGGAGTAATTAGCTAGGTTATTGATTTTTTGGATAACTATGAAGTTTTTCTTAAGTTAGATGAAAAAGTGACCGACAGGATTATTCAAAGGAGTAAGTTATGAAAAAAACTTTGCTGGCCTATTTGAAAGATGAGAGTGGGCAAACTTCAACAGAATATATTCTTCTTGTTGCAGTTGTAGCTTTAATTGTATTCAAATTCAAAGATGTTGCCTCAACTAGATTAAATAAGATTACTGAGGACGTTTTTGGTAAAGCAGAAGGCTTTGTAGACAGTATAGAATAATAGGTTATTAACTCTAATTTCTAGGGTGAAAAACCTATTATTCTCAATTGGTTATCCTCAAAACGACTAGGAATTATATTCCTAAGTGTCCTATCGTATACAAATTTCTGTTAATTTAGATACATGGTAAAAGGTAGAGCCGGACAGGCCCTCATTGAGTATCTTATTCTATTTGCATTCATGTCTCTTATTGCCTTGAACATGGTGAAGGGAATGGGCGGAATGATGTCTGATTCCATTCGTAGCATTGGCTACCAACTCACTCAACAATTAACAATAGGTGTCTGTGCTGAAGAGTGCTGGTATTCTGACTACGAAAATAGGACGAAGTAATGCCGATAGCAGTATATCTCTTTCTTGTTGTTCAGCTGTTCTTTGTAGCATCAAATGATATTGCTCATAAGAAAATATCAAATTTTTGGCCATTGATTAATATAGGCTTTTATATAATCAGTATTTTTGTCTTTCCACAGCAATATGTATTCAACTTAGAGACCTTTGTTTTTCCGATAGCATTCTTTATTGTAGGGGTGTTTCTGTTTTCATTGAAAATAATGGGAGCGGGGGATTCGAAGTATCTTCTATCATTTTATTTATTAATCCCAGTTTCTCTACATGAAACGGCCTTCATATTTTTGGCGTACTCTACCGTTGTTGTGGGAATGTCGTTACTACTGACAAATATAATGAAAAGAGTCGATATAATAAAACTAGCAATAATGACTAGAAATATCAGATTAATAAAAACAATATTTGGGCAAAGATTTTCTTATGCTCCTGTAATACTAGTTTCTTGGTTATGGTTTGGATGGACAATAAGAGAAAAAATATTTTATTAAATGAGAAAGGTCAAAGTGTTGTTGAATACATAATGCTTTTAGCTGTTATTAGCACAATATCTTTCTCTATAATAAACTCAGATCGTTTTAAAGACTTTATGGGTGAGGATTCAGCATTCTTTGCTGGTCTACGCTCTCAAATAGAGTATGCTTATAGACATGGGTATCTAAATAGTGAAGCAGATAGGTCTGATAGTAACTATAGTGGTCCTCATGAAACTTATTATAATATAGACGATGGTCAAACACGTTTTTTTTCAGGAGCTGACCAATATCCCTAATACATAATAAGGAAGAAGGTCAATCAACGATTGAATTCCTTATGACTTTTATATTCTCATTTGGTTTTATATTTTTGTTATATAAAATCTCTATTGATGCAACTAGTGGGTTCTATATTCACTATGCAAACTATATGGCATCAAGAACATACCTGACTGTTGAAAATAATAGTGCAAATGTATCTGGTGCTGATAACTTTGCATTCGAAAGTGCAAAGCAGGTTTTTGAAAGTTATAAGCCAGAGGTAATGATTAAGGGTTTTAACGGTGGAATAAGTGTTAATGATCCTGAATCCACTCCTAATGCTTTATATGTGGGCACTATCGTAGATTACTCTGTTCCATTTTCATTTAGTGAGCTGATTGGAGGGAGAGATCCCGTATATTATAAATCTGAGTCGTTCTTAGGGCGTGAGCCTACAAGATCTGAATGTCTCGCAAGAGTATGTAAAGTTATGCAAGATTTAGGTGCAGAATGTAATACTCATATAACTTTCTTTGATAATGGCTGTTAAGTGTAAGAAGAAAAATATATTAAATGAAGAAGGACAAGCAATTTTTGAATTTGTTTTATTTCTTCCATTTATTATATTTCTTTATACTGTTCTAATTAATTTAACCAACTCATTGAATGGATCTATTAATCAACAGAAAGCAACTAGGGGATATTTCTATCGTCTACTCAAAAATGATTCTAGGGCCCCAAATAGAATTGATGTGGAGTTTCTTACAAGTAAGGGAATAAACGTTATAGGCCCTGTCAGTGTTGGCTGGAGAAGAAAATCAGTCGGTGATAGTCAATCATTTGGAACTTGTTACAAGTTTATGAACTTCTTTGGTAATGAGACGAGCGAAGAGTGTGATGAGTTAAGAGAGGGAGAAGTTACCTCGAACTTTGTAAAAATATTCACTTTCTATGGTGTATGTGGAGAAACATACATGAGATCTGATTCAGGTTACGTCGAAAATACTAATTTCCTCAGGAATGGCCGCTTCGCTGGCGAGCTCGGATACGATCAATGTGTCCAAAAATAACTATTTAGACTGACACTTCTTTCCCCATTCTTAACTAGTGAAGATTATTTGGTAAAATTAATAGTAGTCACTTAATAAGGTAAGAGAATGAACACTAGAGCACTTACATTGGCCTTAATTATTGCAGTCTTTGCAATGTTTATGGTTTACACGTACATCGATGATGAGAAAACAAAAATCATCAAAAAGTATGGTAAAGAACAATCAGTCGTTATTGCAAAGACAGATATTAAAGAGCTCGAGTTAATCGATGACTCTAAGGTAACTGTAACTTCAATGCCATCAAACTTTGTGCATGAGAAAGCATTTAAAACTATCAAAGAGATTCAAAACACTGTTGCAACAGTTCCAATTTTAAAAGGTGAGCAAATAACAAAACCTAGAGTGAGTTGGCCTGATGAAAGAAGTGGTTTATCAAGACAGGTTGCTGTTGGTAAAAGAGCAATATCATTAGACGTTTCTGAGAGAGCATCTGTTGGGAAATTAATTAAACCTGGAGATAGAGTAGATATCTTAGCTGGGATTGATTATGCCGGTGGTAGAAAAGACTTACAAAAGATGAAGACGATTCTACAAGATGTTTTAATTCTTTCGACTGGTAAAAGTATTTCTGGAAACCTTCCTATTATTGGAGTTAAGACTCCAAGAGTAATTAAGAAAATGAAGCTTAATACATATAGTGATTATGGAACAGTTACATTAGAACTTGATCCATATGAAGTTCAAAAACTTGTATTTATTTTAAGTTATAACTCTGGAACGCCTCCGTATCTTGCATTGAGAAACAATACGGATAAAGAAGTTGTGCGTATCAAGTCGACAAAGTTATTTGATATCTTAGGTGAAGATGCATCTGAAGCAAAAATATTCTTCTCAGAGAAATACAAAGGCCAAGGAAATTAATGAGACTTATAAGTTCAATTTTTATATTCATGATTTCTATAAATTGTTTTGCTCAACAAGGAAAAAACGTTCCAGAGAAGAAAGTTGAAGTAGTTCTTGGTATAGATCATGTTGAAAAAGTTGACTTTGCACCGTCTACAAAAGTTCAGGTTGGAAATGACACTATTTTAAACCATGTGATTATTCCTCAAAAGAGAGAAATAACATTTAAAGGACTCAAGCCGGGTCAAACTTCTGTCATTATAAGAAATACTGTCGGAGATATAAAAGCAAAATTTCTAGTTAATATTACGGCAACAGATCAATCCAAAGTTGTTCAAGAGTTAAAAGAGTTCTTGGGTGATGTTGAAGGATTAGAGATTGGTATTAAAGGGAATAAAGTCTATGTGGGTGGGGAAATTGTTGTTCCGTCAGACATAGGAAAGGTGATTGTTGTTTTAGGTGGTTACCCCGATGTTGTTCAACTTGTTGAACTTTCTCCTCAAACACAAAGAGTGATTGCAAAGAATATGCAAAAAGAAATTCAAAAAAGTAACATGCCCGATGTAACAGTCCGAGTTGCGAATGGATTATTTATGCTTGAGGGGGTTGTTAGTTCAGATGTCGACAAGACGAGAGCAGAGCAGATTGCAGCAGTCTATGTTCCAGATATGATTCAAAATCTAGCGAGACGTACTGAGGCTGTTAAGACTGCAGAGAAAGATATTATTCAAAATTTTATAAGTGTGAACGCAAAGAAGAAACCAGCACCAATTCCTAAGCTTATTAAAATTTCGGCTCAGTTTGTAGAGCTTACAAAGGATTATAATAAAATATTTGGTTTTAAGTGGGAGCCTGTTTTAGGTGGTGATGGTGGATCTATAAATATTGGCAAAGGGACAGATGGGGGAGTTACAAGCTCATCTAGTGGAACTCTTGCAGGAACAATTTCAAATTTATTTCCAAGACTTGCTTCTGCTAAAAGTGCAGGTTATGCGAGAGTAATTCAATCCGGTGTAATTATAACTAAAGATAAAATTGCTAGTAAGTTAGTTAAGAAAAGTGAAAAACCTTTCTCTATCGGAACCGGAGAGTTCGTTAGAAGTGAGAGTGCAAGCGCTGGGTTTGATCTTGCTGTTACTCCAACAATTCTTCCTCAAGAAAAAATTGATTTAAGTATGGGGATTACAGTAAGTGCTAATGTCGGAGACCCACCTGAGACAACATCTAACACTCTTCAGACAGCTTTAGTTGTTAAGAGTAAGGAAAGTGCTGTTGTTGGTGGTGTAGTAGTTAATAAGTCATCTACGGATTTTGATAGAAACCCTCCTGGTGGAGTAGATGAAGTTGAAGATGGGAATACATTATTCTCGTTTGTGAAGTCAAAAGCATATTTAACAAACAAATCTCAGTTCGTTGTATTCGTAACACCTGAAATAATCGAGTCTGCATCTACAGGGACTGAAGAAATTAAACGAAAGTTTAGAAGTAGAAGAAGATAATGGCCGGACATATAATTACAATTATTGGTGGAAAAGGTGGACAAGGTAAGTCGCAGA
Source organism: Halobacteriovorax sp. (assembly GCF_041587335.1). Taxonomy (GTDB): domain Bacteria; phylum Bdellovibrionota; class Bacteriovoracia; order Bacteriovoracales; family Bacteriovoracaceae; genus Halobacteriovorax. The sequence continues at coordinate 7,408 of NZ_JBFGYP010000019.1, read as the reverse complement.
TAGCAGCAAACCTTGCATTTGCTTATGCCGCAGAATCAAGAGCAAAAGTTCTTCTTCTTGATTTTGATAAGAAAGCTAGTGGCGATCAAAACTTCATAACAGGTATTAAATCTAGAAAGACAGTTAAAGATTTATCAGAATTTTCTGGGGCCATTGATCCTCGTTCTATAATGCAATTTGTAACAGCACACCCTGCAGGTGTGAGTTATATAGGAATGCCAACAGATCCTACTGCAAGTGAGGGGATTAATGCTGATGGGTTGGGTAAGACATTAAAAGCGATTACTAATATTTACCCTCTAACAATTATAGATGCTGGTAGTGAGATGAATGATCTTGCAGCTAAGGCACTAGAGTTTTCAACAATGATCTTCCTTGTTGTTACTCCTGATATTTTAGCTCTAAATCAAACTAAGAGATTATATTCAGACCTTGTTACTATGATGTTTCCTAAAGATATGATGCAAGTCATATTGAATCAGCATCAAAAAGGTCACCCGGTAACTCCAGAGGTTGTAGGAAAAGCAATGGGGAAACTTCCTTTTGCAAATATTCCAAAAGATGATCAGACATGTGTAATGGCACTAAATCAAAAAAAGCCTGTGATGCTAATTGCTAAGAAGAGTAATTTTGCAAAAGGAATCATTGAGTGCTCACGAAAAATTATTCAAAAAAATATTTTAAAGTCTCTAGCAAAATTAAATAAGCCCTCAGATGTCGGGGCAAAGAAAGATAACTCGGGGCAAATGGATGGAAAAGCAAAGAGTGCTTGGACTGAGTTGAAATCAAGAATTCATAAGTCTCTGGTAGATGAAATGGATTTGAAGAACTCTGATGATAATGACCCTAAAGCTTCTATTATAATGCGAGAGCAGACGAAGAAAATGGTTGTTGAGTTATTGAGTAAAGAAGACACAAAGAGTGTCTTTCAGTCCAGAGAAGACATGAACAGAATCGTTAAGGAGATTCTTGACGAAGCTTTAGGGCTGGGTCCTTTAGAGGATTTGCTAGCGGATAAAGATTGTTCTGAAATTATGGTTGTTGGGCCTGATAAAATATTCTATGAAAAAGATGGGAAAGTTAAAAAATCTGAAATTACTTTTACTAATGACAGACAGGTTCTAAATGTTATTGAGAGAATTGTTGCTCCTATTGGTAGAAGAATTGATGAGAAGACTCCTTACGTAGATGCAAGATTGAAAGATGGCTCAAGGGTTCACGCTATAATTCCACCATCAGCACTTGATGGTTGTTGTATAACAATAAGAAAATTCCCCGAAGAGGTCGTAACTTATAAAGATTATATTAGGTGGGGCTCGCTTACTCAAAGTATGGCCGATTTCCTTAGAATAGCTGTTGAGGGACATCGTAATATTGTTGTTAGTGGTGGTACAGGTTCAGGTAAGACGACTCTTATTAACATTCTTGGAGGATTTATTCCTGCCAATGAGCGTATTATTACATGTGAGGATTCGGCTGAACTAAACTTTCCTCAAGATCATGTCGTTCGTCTTGAAACACGTCCACCTTCTCTTGAAGGAGATGGTGAGATTGATATTAGATGTTTAGTAAAGCAAACACTAAGAATGCGTCCCGAGAGGATTGTTGTTGGTGAGTGTCGTGGTGGTGAGACTTTAGATATGCTTCAAGCGATGGGGACAGGCCACGATGGATCGATGACAACTGTTCACTCAAATAATCCAAGAGAGTGTATTGGACGATTAGAGACTCTTGTTCAATATGCAGGTGCGGGAATTAGCCCAAAAGCAATTAGAGAAATGATTGCTAACTCTGTTCATATGATTATTCAGCAAAAGAGACTGGATGATGGTTCTAGAAAGATGACTCATATTTCAGAGATTGGAGGAATACAGGGAGAGGTAATTACTCTTCAAGATATTTTCTTATTCCAACAAAGAGATATAGATAAAAATGGAAAAATAATAGGAGAGTTTCAGGCAACAGGGTTTATACCCAAGTTTATCGAAATTCTTGAGAGGAAGGGTTATAACGTTCCTCGAGGATTATTTACTAATAATACAAATGATCAAAAGGGTGGAGGTTCAACTCCTCCTGCATCTTCAGGTGGTGGAAAACCTCCTGCTAGTAATGATGGTAAACCAAGACCAAAGCAAAGACCTAGCGGTCAAGGTAAGCCAGTAAAGAAGAGGCCTAGTTAATGAGTTTCTTTATTGCACTGATTGGTAAATCTGGAGTTATTGGGTTAATTGGAATTGCATTATTTCTACTGTGTTATAAGCACTCTCAAGGGATCTTTAATTGGATTGAAAATCAAACTTTTGGAACTAGAACTTATATTATGGAGAAGCTAGAGCTTCTGTTTATTGAAATACCAGAAGAAAAAATTACTTATGCTCTCCTTGGTTGCTCTGTTGGTCTTGGCTGTTTTATGTTTCTCTTCTTTGGAATACTAGGTCAATGGATTCTTGGCTTTATCTTGGGGATATTCTTTGGATTTATTGGTTTTAAAATACCAAAGCCTCTGATTAATTATTTGGTTGAAAGAAGAATAAATGAATACTCTAGTCAAATGGTTGATGCTCTGACCCTTCTGTCAAATGGGATTAGGGCCGGATTATCAGTACCTCAGGCGATTGGTATGGTTGTGGATGAGATGCCTGCACCAGTCTCGCAAGAGTTTAACATGATTCTTCAGCAAAATAGAATAGGGGTTCCTCTAGAAGAGTGTTTCGATAACCTTTCAAAGAGAATTCCTACAGAAGATAATGATATGTTTGTTTCCTCTATTAATATCTTAAGAGAGACTGGTGGTAATCTTGCAGAAGTATTTGATACCATTGTTGATGTAATTAGAGAGAGAGTGCGATTAAAGCAAAAAATCGATACGTTCACTGCTCAGGGAATGTTTCAAGGTGCAACCATCTTCTTAATGCCATATGGGATTGGACTTATATACTTTATTTCAGACCCTGATTCAATTAAACCTATGTTTACTCATCCCCTAGGGATAGTGCTGACTTTAGCGGCACTTGCATTTGATTTTGCAGGTGGTTTTGTCATTATGAAGATAGTAAAAATAAAGGTTTAGCTATTTAGATAAAATACTTTAAAGTTCCTAGCTTAATTTGCCGATATAATATACGAGAGAATTATAGTGCTCAAAAAAGGATTAATACATGAAGCTTGTTAAATTACTCCTATTATTATTTTTAATTCCTGCAACAGCGTTTGGTGGAGTTAATCTTAAGAATGGAAACTTCTACATTTCGTACACAGACATTATTGTGCCAGGTGGTGGTCACGATCTTGAAATTGTAAGAACGTACAATTCTAAATCTACTGAAAAAGGTTGGTTTGGTTTTGGTTGGGGTTCTGATTATGAAACATTTCTAACAGTCTCTGCTGATGGCTCGGTTATTGTTCATGAGAACGGTAGTGGTGCTAATACAAGATTTGTTCCTAAGGAAGCAGTAGATCCAGTTGCTGCGGCCCAAAGAATTATTGAGGCGATGAGAAAGAGAACTTCTGTAACTGAGCAGGTAGCAAAGTCTTTAAAGGTTAAGCTTACTAATGATGCTGAGCTTAGACAGGCCTATGCCAGAAAGTTTAGTGTAAAGGCTCAACTTGCTAATGGAACGATTCTTTACTCAAATACAAGAGGGCTTCAACAGGTTCATAAAGTAAGAGATGGATTTAAGCGTGTTTATAACGATGGTAAGGTTCAGTTCTTTAATAAAGATGGGAAGCTATCTAAGATCAAAGATAAGCATGGTTATACAATTTCTTTTGAGTATAAAAATGGAAATCTATTAAAAATTAAAGATTCTCAAGCTAAGCAACTATTCTTTGATTGGTTTCAAAATGGAAGAATTAAAAGTATTTCATCAACTGCAAATAAGAAAACAGGATATAAGTTTGAAGGTGATGACTTAGTTGAGTCAACAGATGTTGCAGGAAACACTTTCAAGTATTCATATGATGCTAACCATAATATGAAGGCGATTAGTTACTCTGATAAGTCTAAAATGGAGATCAACTATACTCCGAGAACTCAATTTGTTGAATCTGTAAAAAGTAGAAGTGGAGATTTAACAAGCTATAAGTATGATTCAAATCCTAAGAATCCTGATTTCCACTATTGGACTATTGTTACTAAGAAGTCACCAAATGGTAAATCTGTTTCTAATAGATATGAGTACGAAATTAAAGCTAGACCAGATGGTTCTCAATATACTTATAGAATTTTAACAAATATTAATAACCTTAAAACAGAGACTATTTACTCTGAGTGTTGTTCACTTCCTCTTAAAATTACAAGAGGAAACCATGTAACATCTTTTGAGTATAACGCTAAAGGTTTACTGACTAAGAAAACATCTACTAAAGGTGATTATATTGAACTTTCTTACCATAAGAAATTCAACAAAATTACTAAGGTTGTGAATAAGAAGGGTTGGACTAACTTTAAGTATGACGAGAAAAGTGGAAACTTAGCAAAAGCAGATAATAGCTTTGGTAAGTCTGTTCTTCTTATCTACGATAGAAAAGGTCGAATTACTAAAATGCATGACTATGATAAGAATACTAAGAAAAAGAGATCTCTATCATTTGTTTATAATGCTCAAGGTAAGCCAGTGGAGATCAAAATGGACAAGATTGGAAAAATTAATGTTCAGTACGATAACTACGGTGAAATTAAGAAAGTTGAATCTAAGGCCGGACATAAAATGGCCCTACAGGTTACACAAGCTTTCCAATCGCTACTAGCAATTGTTAAGCCAGCAGGTGTTAATCTTAACTTATAAGTTGCCAATGTATTGTGGCAGAAGGGTTAATGAGCTTTTAGTGACTTAGCCCAAATGATGAAAAACTTTTAAAACAAGCGTATAATAGAAGTAATTATAGTTAGGAGAAGAAAATGAAAAAGTTAATAGCAATCTTACTCGTACTAGGCTTTACAATGCCAGCTATGGGCGATGTAGGTGAAAATAAAGATGACAATGTTGAGTGTGAAGAAATCTTCCAAGGTGCATCTGCAAAGAATGTTGCAACGGAAGGACCAGAGACTGAACCTAAGGGTGATCAAAAACAGCGTCAGAAATAATACTCTTTATAAATTTCTAATTAATTGGCCCAAGCTTTATGCTTGGGCTTTTTTTTTGTATATTTCTTATTCACTGTCAAAAAAATAACAAATTGATCTTTAATAACTCCCTAATATTATATTAAGTTTTTGGCACACTTCCTGCTTATATATAAGTACACACATGGGAGAAAAATATGAAAAAACTAATCACAATTACAATTCTATCACTTCTATCAATTTCAAGCTTTGCAGCTGTAGGAGAAGGCTCTACCGAGTGCTTTAAGAACCAGTCAACGCAAGCACGTGTCGAAGGAAAGACTGATGTTGCCCACGATGTAGGTCCTAGAGAGTCTGAGAAGCCTGCTAAGACGACTACGCGTGAACAATAGATAATTGATCAAGAAGTGCAAACAGGAGCCTCGTAAGCCTTGTTTGCCTTTTTTATTTACCGACCTTTTGATGATATAATTCTGATACTTAAAATTGGGATTATTATGAATCAAAATCAAATTTCTGACATTATTCAATTACAAAGAACTAAGTATAGAGAAAATTCTTTCATAGAATATGATACTAGAATGGAGCTTCTCACTAAGGTTCAAAACTGTATTACTAAGTATGAAAAAGATATTCTAAATGCTCTTAGTTTAGATCTTGGAAAACCTTCTTATGAAGCTCAGCTTTCAGAGATTATTTTTGTACAAAATGAAGTTAGATCAATAAAGAAAAATCTAAAAAAATGGATGAAAAAGAGAAAGGTTAAAACACCTCTTATTCATTTTCCGGCTAAAAGTTATATTCGTAGTGAGGCCTATGGGAGTGTTCTAATTATTGCCCCCTGGAACTATCCTTTTCAATTACTTTTCTCTCCCTTAATTGGAGCAATTGCTGCTGGTAATAGAGTGGTGCTAAAGCCGAGTGAAATCTCTGAAAATACTTCTCATCTAATCAAGAAAATCATAGATGAGGTTTTTGAAGAAGAGTATATCGCTTGTGTTGAGGGGGGAGTTGAGGAAACAACGGAGCTCTTAGATGGCCATTTTGATTATATTTTCTATACAGGTAATGCACATGTTGGAAGAATTGTTATGGAGAAAGCTTCAAAGAACTTAACTCCTGTAACTTTAGAACTTGGTGGGAAAAGTCCTACTTTTGTCTTTGGAAATTCAGACCTCGAGTTAGTTGCAAAGAGAATTGTTTCAGGGAAATTTTTTAATGCAGGTCAGACCTGTATTGCTCCTGATTATGTTCTTGTAGATGAAAATAAGTATGAAGAACTTGTGAATAAACTTATAAAATATATAGAAAAGTTTTATGGGGAAGTCCCTTCAAAGAGTAAAGATTATGGAAGGATTATTAATGAGTCCCACTTCAATCGGCTCCTCTCTCTCATCGAAACAGATAGCCTTTTATGTGGGGGGAATACCTCTAGTGAGAAGAAGTTTATTCCTCCAACTTTAGTAAGCGCAAAGGAGGGAGATCTTTGTATGAAAGATGAGATATTTGGTCCCATCCTTCCAATTATGAAAATGGAGAATTTAAAATCAGCAATTGATTATGTCACTGCTGGAGAGAAGCCATTGGCCATGTATATCTTTTCAAATGACTCTAAGGTTCAAGAGGCGATCCTAAATAGAGTGAGTGCTGGTGGAGTGACTGTGAATGATACCTTGATGCATATTACTAACGAGCACCTTCCTTTTGGTGGCGTAGGACATAGTGGTATGGGCTCATACCACGGTGAGAACTCTTTTGACCTATTTTCGCATAAGAAGTCCGTTTTCAAGGCCTCAACAGTTATGGATGTGCCAGTGAAGTACCCACCGTATTTTGGAAAAATAGGTTTAGTAAGATGGCTAATGAGGTTTTTTGGCTAATATTTAGACAGTGTTAATATTTCTTACAGTATAGCTATAGGTAACTGTTTAATATTACGTTAATGGTTTTGGCATACTAAGTGCAATAGTAATAGTAACTAAAATACTATCCTCGGGAGGGATTTATGAAAAAGCTACTATTACTAACAACATTAATTGCAGGATTATCAACTCATTCATTTGCAGGATCTGTAGGTGAGTCAGACACAAGTTGTTTAAAGAACCAATCAACTCAAGCTCGTTCTCAAAAGAATGTAAAAGAAGTTGAGATTCAGGCAGAAGAGCAAAAGAAAACAAACTCTAAAGAATCATAATTATAATCATCCATGTGTAATAATAAAGGCCGAGTTAATATGACTCGGCTTTTTTTAGGACACTTCTTAAAAGCTCTTTTTCTTCTACCGTAAAATTATCATGATTTTTTTCTATATCGGCTTCAATTTGCTTCATTGATTTTTTTACA
>NZ_JBFGYP010000018.1:0-38162 GCF_041587335.1 Halobacteriovorax sp. | reverse complement strand
TGTAATGGAATTTTTTGAAAAGAATAGCTCTATTTCGTATTTTAAGTAAGAGTTTTTTGTATAATTAAAAAATGGGAGTTTAGTCAAAGATTCAGGGAATCCTCTTTTATATTTTTGATACTTCTTGTGGGCTATTACATAAGTCTTATTCACACCAATTCTATAAGAGCTCATCGAAGTTGACGTTAAGTCCTGCCCATCAGTAAAGACCATATCAAGGTTCTCCTCCTCTAGGTCGGCGAGAAGTAAATGCTTTTGTCCCTCTTTTACATTCACGACGATCTCTTCTTGATTAAAAAGAGGAAGGATGACCTCATAAAGAAAGTGGTGAGACATAAAGTGTGTCACTCCAATATCGATAGATTTCTTTGGCATCTGTATCTGATTTCGAAGCCTTCTAGTCAGCTCTCTTCCTTGGGTAAATATCCCCTCAGCATAGGTAAGAGCAAACTCTCCTTCAGAGGTCAAAAAAAGGCTTCTATTTCGTCGCTCAAAGAGCTGACAATCGAAGTATTCCTCTAGAAGTTTGATTTGATCACTAATGGTTGGTTGCGAAACAAATAGCTTCTCTGAGGCGGCCTTAATAGAGCCCTCTTTAGCGACAATGTAAAAGTAGTATAAGTGATTGAAATTAAGTCTTTCCATAGGTACCTCAATTAACTTTAAACTAACTATATCAGTAAATAAAACGATTTTTATTATTTTTTGAACTGCACGATAATTAGAAAATCTTAGTCAACGGAGACGATTATGAAGAAGATTTTGATAACTACTTTTTTAATATTTTCAATATCACCAGGAGTACTTGCGAAGTCAAAATGCAATCCAACAAAGCACTTAGAAATCTCGTGCACCGATGTAAAGAATTATAAAAGAAGTGGATTTTGCTTAAAAATAGAGAAAAAAGACAAACTGACTGAATCTAAAAAAGTAAAGATCTGTCAAACAGTACCAAGAAGATTAAGAAATAAATAATTCAGGAGAAATTATGAAAAAAACAAACTCACTAATTCTAGTTACTATCCTAGGCCTATTGGCACTATTCTCTAACGTTTCAGCAGTTGCTGATGAGTCAGAATCAGAATTTTCAAATATTCAGGTTGAGTCATCTGAAGAAACTGGAACAGCTTCTACTACATATGTAAGTGATGAGGAAGAAGAGGAAATGCCAACAACAGCTGTAATGGAAGATGATACAACAGCTATCAATTCAACAGACTCAGATATCTAACTTAACTATCTTCCCCAGGGAAACTTCCTTGGGGATTAATCTAGGCCAAAAGCTCTTCTATAAATCCAATTAACTCTTTAAACCTTACAGGTTTTTTAAAAAACTTTCTTACGTTGCTTGGGACCTCTGTTGTTTCTGCATCCAAGAATCCTGTAACAAAAACTATCTTATCAAAGCTTGGGTCTATTTCACTGATTTGGTGTGCAAGACTAAATCCGTCACCATCTGGCATACGAACGTCACTCACCACAAGATCAAATGAAGAATCTTTAAAACACTTTGCCCCTTCATTACCACTGTGCGCAATAGAGACATTAAAACCACGGGACTCAAATAGATCTGCCATCATTTCGCAAATCTGAACCTCATCATCAACAATTAGAATATTTTTCATAGCAACCTCAAGAAAAATTGTACCACCAGATATGGGCCACAATAAGCATAAAATGGTGATTTCTATAAAATCTTTTTTCATCATTTTTCATATTATGCCTTATTTCAATAAGATAGCGGTTCGCACAACACGAAGCGAAAGGATGAACAGTTGTCTATTGACCTTCTTTAATATAAATACTTAATGCACTGATTATATTAACGAAACCGGTAGATCTATGTCAGAAAACATTTTAAGTATTAAAAATTTAACAATTGAATTCAAATCAGAAGACGAAACAGTTCGCGCTGTAAAAAGTCTTAATCTAGATATCCCAAAAGGTAAGACTGTAGGTCTTGTTGGTGAGTCTGGTTCTGGTAAATCTGTTACATCTTTAGCGATTATGGGTCTTATCCCTAGTCCTCCAGGTAGAATTTCAGAAGGTGAAATTCTTTTCCACGGAGAAGATTTAACAAAGATGTCTCAAGATCAAATGAGAAAAATTAGAGGGAACCATATTGGAATGATTTTCCAAGAGCCGATGACTTCTTTAAATCCTGTATATACAGTTGGTAACCAAATTGATGAAGTTCTAGTACTTCACCAAGGAAAGTCAGCTAAAGAGGCTAGAAAAAGAACAATAGAACTTCTTGATGAAGTGGGAATTCCTTCTCCATCAGAGTCTGTTAACAAATATCCACACCAAATGTCTGGTGGTCAGAAACAAAGAGTAATGATTGCAATGGCAATGGCCTGTGAACCAGAGTTACTTATTTGTGATGAGCCAACAACAGCACTTGATGTAACAATTCAAAAGCAAGTTCTTGAACTTATGTTTGATCTTCAAAGAAAGCATGGAATGTCTATGCTCTTCATTACGCACGACCTTGCAGTTATTGCTGATATTGCTGATGAAGTTGCTGTTATGTTCCGTGGAGACCTTGTTGAGAAGAACACGACAAAGAAACTATTTGAAAATCCACAGCACCCTTATACTAAAGGGCTTCTAGCTTGTAGACCTTCTCTTGTAGAAAACACTAGAAGACTTCTTACTGTAGAAGACTTTGTTGGTGGTGTTGCTACTAATGCAGACGATCTTGAGCCACTTAAAAAAGAAATTAAAGTTGCTAGACCAATAGATGAAAAAGAGAATCCAGTAATCCTTGAAATTAAAGGATTTGCTAAGCACTTCCCTATTAAGGGTGGTCTCTTTGGTAGAACTGTTGATCATTTCAAAGCTGTAGACGATATTAATATCAAAGTAAGAAAAGGTAGAACTTTAGGACTTGTTGGTGAGTCTGGTTGTGGAAAGACTACACTAGGTAGAGCGATTCTAAGACTAATTGAGCCAACTGCTGGTGAAGTTTTCTACCACGGTCAAGATATTACAAAAATTACTCAGGAAGAAATGAGAATACTTAGAAGAAAAATGCAAATTATCTTCCAAGACCCGTACTCTTCTCTAAACCCTAGAATGACTATTGGTGATATTATTACAGAACCAATGGTAATTCATAATATTGGTGGAACTAAGAAAGAAAGATACCAAACAGCTGCTGACCTTCTAGAAAAGGTTGGACTAAAAGGTGATCACTTAAATAGATACCCACATGAGTTCTCAGGTGGTCAGAGACAAAGAATTTGTATCGCAAGAGCACTTGGTCTTCAGCCAGAGTTTATTATTTGTGATGAGTCTGTTTCTGCACTAGATGTATCAGTTCAAGCGCAAGTTCTAAACCTTCTTCAAGATCTTCAAGATGAGTTCAACCTCACTTATATCTTTATTTCTCACGACCTTTCAGTTGTTAAGTATATCTCTGATGAAGTTTGTGTAATGAATAAAGGTAAGATTGTAGAATATGCAACTTCTGATGAAATCTACAAAAATCCACAAGATCCATACACTCAAAAGCTACTTAGTGCGATACCAAAAGGTGTTCCTAAAGAACTTCTACAAGAACAATAATTCATTTAAAAACGAGGCCCTTTAAAGGGCCTTTTTTTTGGATTTTATTTAAAATATAAAATGAAACTGAACTCAGTCTTCTATAAACAAAAAAACATCATTAAACATTATCTATCTAGTCTCGACTAACCTGTAGGAAAAATTCTTCCAAACTTGATCTAGTACCAGTTTCTTAAGGTATACTACTTATATATTTTCTAAGGAGAAAAATAGAAATGCCCTTGATCTCATCCTCTACACATAAGTCAGAAAACATTCTAAGAAATGGACATATTCAAACTCTTTATCCCTACTTCTTTAGAAAGATTAGAGGGGTTACTTATTCAAGAGAGAGGATTCTGACGGAAGATAATGATTTCATTGATATTGATAAGAGTAAAGTTGGGTCTAAAAAGGCAGCTATTCTATCTCACGGCCTAGAAGGTTCTTCAGATACTCAATATATAAGAGGAATGACAAAACACTTAAATAGCGTAGGAATTGACGTCATCTCTTGGAATATGAGGAGCTGCTCAGGAGAGCTAAATTGGACGGAAAAGTTTTATCACGCAGCTACAATTACAGACCTAGACCTAGTAATTGAAGATACTTTAAATAATAATTCTTATGATGAGGTTTTCTTACTTGGCTTTAGCTTAGGAGCTGCTCTTACAACAAACTATCTTGGACTAAAGAGTGAAAATGTTAACTCTAGAATAAAGAGATCTGTCGTTTTATCTGCTCCTTGTGATTTAAAATCCTCTATTGCAGAACTTTCTCGTCCCATGAATAAGATGTATCTTGAGAATTTTCTAGGTACTATGAGAAATAAAATACTAGAGAAGCATAGTACTATTGGACTTAGTAAAGTAGACATAAGAGACCTAAAAAAGGTTAAGACTTTTCAAGACTTTGATAATCGCTTCACTGCCCCACTTCATGGTTTCGAAGATGCCAACGATTACTACGAAAAAGCTAGTTGTAAAAATAAAATACAAAATATCAAAATTCCAACTTTAATGATCAATGCTAAAAATGATCCCTTTCTTGGAGATGACTGTTATCCGGTTCATGAAGCTAAGCAGAATAATAAATTTTTCTTAGAGATTCCTCCTTCTGGAGGTCATATTGGATTTATGGAGAACTTTAAAAAAGGAACTCTTTGGTCAGAACTACGAGCACAACAATTTCTTTTAGAAGACAACTTTTAAACTAGAGATCTTGTTCACTCTAGTAGAAAAAATGGGGACAAAATAATCTGCCCCCTCTCTTATCTACTTTGTCACAGATAGTTTATATGAGTTCCCTACACCTTTATATCCGTAAACCTGAATATAATACTTACCTTTAGAAAGGTACTTAGAAACTTCCTCAACATCTTTAGTACTCAGAGAACTTGCTACAACTTTCTTACTAGAGTCGAACAGTTTAATATCAAGATCTCCCTTTGAATGAAGAAAGTTAACTGTAATTTCGATAGAACTTGAACTTGATAATTCAAAGAAAAAGAAGTCCGTATCATTTTGATCAAGAGTAAATTCTTTCTCTTTTGAGAAGCTCACCTCTTTAGCTGCTTCGAAAGAGTTATTCTCCACATCCAAACTCTCCACAGAAACATTTAATGAATACGAATTTACGGCTCCCTGATAACCAAAGACTACAAAGTAGACTTTTTCTCCAGATGATTCAAAAGAAAACTTTTCATTATCCGTAGATGTCTCAGACTTTGATAGAACCTTTCCACTTGAACTAACAACATAAATATCAAGATCTCCTCGAGAATGGCTAAAGTTAACACTAACAGAAACTTTGTCTCCTGAGCTTGCCTCTATAGAGTAGTAATCTAGATCACTAGAGCTATCGACACTTAGGCCCTGAAGACTTTGATTGTCTCCACTTAACTTAAAGGCCTTTGCGATAGAGTTATTATTTTCAGTAACATCTACTTCTCCCGGCACATCATTACTAGAAAATAGGTCAGGAAATCTTGAATTAATAACTGGTACAATCTCACTCATTTTTACTGCATAATTTTCATATCCTCTTCCCATTCCATTATTTCCATAACCTGCATGGTGAAGACCAACAACTTTATGAGTAGAGCTATCAAACATTGGTGAACCAGATGACCCTCCCAGTGTATCGGCATTATGAGTATACTCACCACTTACTTCAGTAATGCTTCCAGTAGAATATTTCTTAGTCCAGTCACACCCTCTATCTAAATAGTAGTCACAGTTTTGTTGAACAATGTATATTGATTGATCAGCACTCTTTTCAGATGAGTCAATTGTTACAAACCCAAACTTTGATCCAGGACTTCCAGAACATTTTAATAGAGCAAAATCATGTTCAACATTATTCATAAGAAATGTACTACAATCATACGTTTCCCATGAAGACTCTCCGACACCTTTTAAGTGTCTAAAACTTGCAGTAACTCCAACTGCATCTGAAGCACTAGGAATACAGTGCTCATTGGTCATTAGCACATCTTCAGAAATTAAGAACCCTGTACATCTCGACTGGGCCATAGCAAGGGTCACGTCGGCGACTGGAGACGATGCTTTTCTAATGGAATGAGTTGTCGATAAATCAGAAATTTCTTTCCAGTCAGTTGATCCAATAATGATTTGAGAATCAAAAAGTGTTGGATCAGATGATTGAGTCTCATCACTCTTTCCACATGAAATAACAATCAATAATGTAAAAGTGAGTAGAAGTGTTTTCTTGAGGCAATTCTTTGAGGTGATCATCATAATAAGGACTCCCTTTCCTAAGTATGAAAATTTCAGAATTAGATTCTGAAAAGTTGGAAATAATATACCTAGGGGATTCCTTAATGACCGTCTTTATTTACTAACAACTTCTATCAAGTTTTTCGAAAAATGCTTAACAGAATCTTAGTCACTTAGAAGACATTTTATGCAAGTGGATCATTTTGACACTTATAAAATCAATATAAATCAACAATCGAGAGGTCTCCATCCTTTAAAGAACGAATTTCTTTTGGAAGAACTGAAACTATTGTCTCCTCTAAAGCATCGATAATTTTCTCTTTTAAAAATATCCTTCCATATACAATAGAAACTTCACGTGTTGGCGCTGGCTTTTGAAATTCACGAACCATTTTCTTTCTTGCACTACTTAAGTCAAGAGTTGCAAGATATGGCAGTAAAGTATAGCCAGAGCTTTGAACCACTAAGTTTTTAAGAGTTTCTAGATTTCCTGATTCAAATCTTAGATTTTTATAAGTGCTATTTTCTAAATTCATAGTACACACTTTTAAAACTTGAGTTCTAAGACAGTGACCTTCATTTAATAACCATAGACTATTTTTAGATAGATCTGATTCTTTAATTTTCTTTTTCTTATAAAGATCCTGATCAGGAGATGTGAATAAAAAGAACGGTTCATAAAATAGAACTCTTTCAATAAGTGATGGCTCTTGTAGAGGTGTCACTAAAATTGCAGCATCTATTTCTTCCTTATCAAGTAACTCAATAATCTCTTCAGTTTTAAACTCTTCAATGACGAGTTCTACACGAGGATACTTATCAGCAAACTTCTTTGCAAATAGAGGGATAATATAAGGAGCAAGAGTAGGAATTACGGCCAATCTAAACTTTCCAGAGACCTCTCCCTGAGAATTTTCTAGGATATGAAAAATACGATTATATTCTTTAATTACAACCTGGGCCTGCTTGATAACTTTATCGCCTTCAATTGTAGGACGAATTGGAGATTTTGACCTATCAAAGAGTATTACACCTAGCTCATCTTCTAGTTTCTGCAGCTGCATACTTAGAGTTGGCTGAGTAACATTGCACTCCATTGCCGCTTTTTTAAAGTGTCTGTGTTTATTTACAGCTACAACATACTCAAGTTGAGTTAAAGTCATGTAATTTCTCCCATTGCATAAGTATTATTAGTATAATAAAGATAAGATCACACTACAATAAGCCTTTTATTTAATCAGGGGAGCTTTTAGCTGAGAGGAGTTTCTAACTCGACCCTTTAACTTGATGCAGGTAATGCTGCCGTAAGGAGACTCATGAACCAGATCAAATCCAATATTAGTTTACTAGATACAATCACTCCTTTTGACTGGACTATCTTCGCATGTGTCTTAGGTCTAACAGGGCTTAGTGTTCTCTGGGGAATGAGACTTAAAGAGAAGTCACAAATAAAAAATGATGATGAAACGACTTACCTAGATTTACTTCTTATGGGAAGGCAGCTAACTCTCCCACTCTTTATAGCTACTTTAGTTGCAACTTGGTATGGGGGAATTTTTGGTGTTACAGAAATAGCCTTTAACCACGGTATTTATAATTTTGTTACACAAGGGGCCTTTTGGTATGTGGCCTATATTATTTTTGCGTTTTTTATTATTGATAAGATTAAAGGAAGAGAGGCGCTAACTCTTCCAGATCTTATTGGAAAGATGTTTGGACCAAAGTCTGCAAAGCTCAGTGCTATATTCAACTTCTTTAACGTTCTTCCAATTGCCTATGCTATCAGCCTTGGAATTTTTTCAAAAATGCTCTTTGGAGGAGAATTGTGGGTAAATACTGCAATAGGTGTGAGCTTTGTCTTACTCTACTCTATGTGGGGAGGCTTTAGAGCTGTTGTATTTTCAGATTTAGTACAGTTCTTTGTTATGTGTTTTGCAGTACTACTTGTTCTAGTATTAAGTATTTCTAATTTTGGTGGGTTAAGTTTCTTACAAGAAAACTTGCCTAGTAGCTACTTTTCTCTAACGGGAACAATGGGAATAGGTACAACATTCGTTTGGGGTTTTATTGCCTTATCTACTCTTGTTGACCCTAACTTTTATCAGCGCTGTTTTGCTGCCGACTCTCCAAAGACGGCTAAAAAAGGTATTTTGATTTCTACATTTATTTGGTTTTGTTTTGATATATGTACAACCTTTGGTGCAATGTACGCTAAGGCCGTAATTCCAGAAGCAGAGTCTTCACATGCTTACCTGCTATATGCTGCTCAAATTCTTCCAGATGGACTAAGAGGTCTCATGCTTGCTGGTGTACTTGCAACCATACTCTCTACTATTGACTCATACTTATTCCTAGCTGGGACAACTCTTGCTTTTGACCTTGCTCCAAAGAAATTTAGAACAAACCCAATGATTCATCATGCAGGAGTACTCATAGTGGGAATCCTTGCTATTATCATGGCGCAAGTATTTGACGGCAATATTAAAACTGTCTGGAAAACACTTGGTAGTCTTTCAGCGGCCTGTTTACTCTTTCCAGTATTATTTGGTTATATCTTCCCCAATAGAATTACTGATAAACAATTTGTAGTGACTTGTATCATGGGGATAATTACGACTTCCTACTGGCGCAACGCTTCACATCAAGGCTTTTGGGAAAATATAGATGAACTCTATATAGGTGTTTTTACGACGGCCTCTATACTTTTATTCTTCTATTTTACCTCTTTAAATAAAGCCGAAGTCACAGCGCGCAAAGACTAAAAAAAGAGTCTCATTTCGTGCCATTTCAATATCTTTGAATTATTCTTGTATACTTTAAATCATGAATCAAAAAAAGGATGTTTCGATGAGCACGAAACCTACAAATGAAGAAAGAAATAAACAAGCATTGGCATATCATAATGGTGAAAGACCCGGAAAAATTGAGGTCGTTCCAACAAAAGCATGTCTAACTGCTGAAGACCTAGCGCTAGCATACACTCCAGGTGTAGCAGCTCCTTGCCTTGAAATCGCCAAAAATCCAGAAGATGCATTTAAGTATACGAGTAAGGGAAACCTTGTTGGTGTAATTTCAAATGGTACTGCAGTCTTAGGACTTGGAGATATTGGAGCACTTGCAAGTAAGCCAGTGATGGAAGGTAAAGGCGTTCTCTTTAAAAGATTCGCTGATGTTGATGTTTTCGATATTGAAGTTAATGAAACGACTGTCGAAGGAATGGTTAATGTTGTTAAGTCACTTGAGCCTACTTTTGGTGGAATTAACTTAGAGGATATTAAAGCTCCAGAGTGTTTTGAAATTGAAAAACAATTAATTGAAAAAATGAATATTCCTGTTTTCCATGATGATCAGCATGGTACTGCTATTATCGCTTCTGCTGGATTTATCAATGCAATGGATATTGCAGGAAAGAAAATGGACCAAGTAAAAGTAGTATTTAGTGGTGCCGGTGCAGCAGCAATGGCATGTGCGAAACTATTCTTTAACTTAGGTGTTAAGAATGAAAACTTACTTATGTGTGACTCAAAAGGAGTGATTTATAAGGGCCGTGAAAACGGAATGAATAAGTATAAAGAAGAGTTTGCAGTTGATTCAGAATGTAGAACTCTAGCAGATGCCCTTGATGGAGCAGATGCTTTTATAGGTTGTTCTGCAAGAGGTGTTTTAACAGGAGAAATGGTTAAGACAATGGCCAAAGATCCTATCATCTTTGCAATGGCCAATCCTGAGCCAGAAATTTACCCACATGAAGCACATGAAGTTAGAACAGATGTAATAATGGCAACGGGAAGATCTGACTTTCCTAACCAAGTAAATAATGTTCTAGGTTTCCCATTCATCTTTAGAGGAGCACTAGATGTTAGAGCAACTAAAATAAATGATGAAATGAAACTTGCTGCAGTTAGAGCACTTGCAAGCCTAGCAAAAGAAGAAGTTCCTGAAGAAGTAAAGATGGCCTACGCAGGTCAAAGCTTTAAATTTGGTAGAGAATACTTAATCCCTAAGCCATTTGATACAAGAGTTCTTACAAGAGTATCACCTGCTGTAGCAAAAGCTGCTATGGATTCAGGTGTTGCTAAAAGTCCAATCAAAGACCTTAACGAGTATGCAAAACAACTTGAAGAAAGACTTGGAAGTTCTGCAAGATTCTTAAAATCATTAAGAGACAGATTAAGCTCAAGAGTAGAGAAAAATGGAAAGAAAACAAAAGTTGTCTTTGCAGAAGGATCTAACACTAGAATTCTAGAAGCTGTTAAATTACTTCTAGATGAAGGCAGAATCGAGCCAATACTTCTTGGAAACAAAGAAACTATTCTTAGCAGAATGGAAAAACTTGGTCTTTCAAGATTAAATGAACTTGAAATAATCGAGCCAGCTAAACACGAAAGATTCAAAGAGTTCTATAGAGAGTACTGCTCTATGAAACAAAGAAATGGTGTTAGTATTTATCATGCTGAAGATAAAATGGCACAAGAGAACTACTTTGGTGCCATGATGGTTAGAAAAGGTATGGCCGATACAATGCTATCAGGTCCAACACTAAGTTACCCTGAATGCTTCAAGCCAATAATCAATGTCGTTGGAACTCAAGAGTCTATGAAGGCCGCTGGTGTATATATTCTAATCTTTAAGAATAGAATTCTATTCCTAGCTGATACAACTGCTCAAATTGATCCTTCACCAGAAGACCTATGCGATATTGCTAAATCTACTGCGAAGTTATTTAAGCAATTAATTAACAGAGATCCAAATATTGCATTTGTTAGTTATTCAAACTTTGGATCTAACAATCACTCAGGTGCAACTAAAATGAAGCAAGCTGTTAAGCTTTGTCATGAAAGATACCCTTCTTTAAATGTAGAGGGTGAAATGCAAGCTGACGTTGCTGTTAATGCATACATCAGAGAGAAGCTATTTAGCTTTGCAGATATGAAAGGTCCTGCTGATATTTTAATCTTCCCAGATTTAAACTCAGCTAATATTAGTTACAAGCTTTTACAACAATTAAGTGAAGCAGATGCTATTGGTCCTATCCTTGTAAGTATGAACGATACAGTTAATATTATTCAAAGAACTGCAACAATTTCTGAAATCGTTAACATGTCTAATATAACTGCCCTTTTAGCAGAAGAAGAGAAAGAAGGATAAAGAGATGGCATTTACAAAAAATATCATTAGTACAGACCTTGCTCCAGCAGCAGTTGGAACTTACTCTCAGGGCGTAGAACACAATGGAGTGTTCTACTTCTCTGGACAAATTGGAATTGATCCAAAGACATCAAAGTTACAGGAAGGCTTCCAAGCTCAATTAGATCAGGTTATGAAAAACATAGACGGTCTTCTAGAGTCACAGGGAATTGATAGAACTCATATTATTAAAACAAGTATCTTCTTAACAGATCTTGGTAAATTTAACTTAGTAAATGAAGCTTACATCAATTACTTCTCAGAACCATACCCAGCAAGAAGCTGTGTTGAGGTTCCAAACCTTCCAAAAGGTGCAGTTGTAGAGATTGAAGTTATAGCTGCGAGATAAGATGTTTAAAAAGAGATATATTTTTGAAACGAAGAGAACTAGAGTCTTAAGATATTTACAAAATATCGGCTTTATTTCTCTTGTTTCAGTTATTCTCTATGTGATTATCTCTTTAATCTTTATTCTCATGGCGAGAAACTCAAACCAACAAACACTGCAAACCTTTTACAATCGCTCACCTGACTTAATCGTAGTATTCACTGGAGACTCAGGAAGAATCCCTCTCGCAGTCAAGCTAGCTAAGAAGTATAAACAATCCAATATTTTCATTACAGGTGTATACTCAAAGAACTCAGTAGATAGCCTCCTAAGGCCTCTACGCTTGGGTGAAGGTTTTGATCCTAACCTACTTACAATTGATTACTTAGCACGAAATACAGTTGAGAATGTGCTCTCAACACTAAGACACTTAAGAGAGCGCACAGGTAACCGTAAGATCATTGTGATCTCACATGACTACCATGTGATGCGTATTAAGCTAATCTTTAATAATTTGATGGAAAAAACTGATGATTATAAGTTCTACTTTTACAGCGTAGAAACAGACTACACTAATATTAGAAATATAAAGATTATGGCAAAAGAAGTATATAAGTGGATTAGAACTTATGGGTTCCTAATTCTCTGGTCTCCCGAGTAACTAGGCATCTCTACTTGGTCTTTTAATTAAAGACTTAGACCCTTTTTTTGACTCTTCCTTACCTTTCAAGCTCTCTTTTAAAAAGAATACTTCTTCTGATAAAGAAATCATATTTTGGCCTTTCTCAACATTTTCACTTCTTTGTTTCACAAGATCTTCTTTTACACTAAGTAACTTCTCACGAATATTTTCACGCTTCTTTCTAAGAAGATCTACTTGATTAAAAATAGATTTCTTCTTTGAAACCTCTTCATCATAAAGCCTTCTAGTACAAGCGAGATCTTCACTAAGAGAGTCAACCTCTTTTCTAAGCATGATTAACTCACTTTCATCAGTGTAAGGAATATCTTTAGATTCTTTAGTTATTTTTTCTTCTAATTCTCTAATACTACTTTTTAAGACATTCTTATTAGCTCTACACTTTAGGACTTCACTTTTAATTTCTTCAGAGTTTTTTCTTAGGTGAACTAAGTTAGTTTGAAGTTTTGAGAACTTCACTTCAAGATCCTCTAGAGCAAGGTCTTCTGAAGAAAACTTACCTTTAAGGGACTCTATTTCTTCATGAGTTTCATTTATTGTCGATGAAACTTCAGAGATCATATTAACAACGATTCTCTTTTTTGCATTTAGTCCTTTCAGCTTTTGAGCCTCTTCCTCTTTTTGATTCATTAAATTCTTAAGAAAAGCTCTCTCTCCTTTAAGCTTTTCAGTACTACCTTTTAGCTTAAGACTGAGATCCTGATTCTCTGACTTTAGAGTTTCATACTCTTCTTGAGTTGAAGTAATATTTCCATTAACTCTTTCAATTGCATCACTTTTAATCCTTAAAGTATTTTGAACTTTTTCTTTTTTTAAACTAAGTTTTTTTGTTCTATCATTTTCTTTAAGATATTGAGCCTTTAAATGCTTTATCTCATCATCTCTTTCTTCAATGATAAAATATAATTCCTCTAGATCAGCCTGGGCCTCTATGTAATGTTTCTTCTTTTGTTTAATTGTCTCTGTGATACTTTTGATTTTTAAATCTTTATCATCTATTTCACTTTCAATATTTGCAGTATGCATCTCTAATTCTTTAAGTGATTTTACAACATTACTAGATACCTCGAGCTCACTTTTAAGATTGGACTCTAGCTTTAGTAATTTCTCCTCTAGAATATTCTTTCTATCTTTACTCTTTTCTACTTTTTCAATCAGAAGAGATCTAGAGTTCTTATTAGATACTATATTATTTTTTTGCTCTAATATTTCTTTATCTAGAGCTTCATTCCTTTCATTCTGTAGCGATATATTTTCTTGCAAACTAGAAATGCTACTAGAGACTCTCTCTAAGTACTTTGCTTCTTTTTGCAATCTCTCATTTTTATAGAAACCTTCATCAACAAGAGATTCCAAGAGTAGCTCTTCAGTCTTTAACTTTTTACTAATCAGTCTTGTTTCTTTTTTAGTATTTTCGATCTCATTTTCTAGAGAGATAATATTCTCTTTAAGGTTTATTTTTTTATTTTTTTGACTCTCTATTCTTTGAATATTTTTTGAAAGGTCTATCTTAGCCGACTCTAGGGTGGCCCTCTTCTCTTCAAGGTCTTTCTTTATAACCTCAATGGCACTCTTCTCTTGCGATATAATTTCTTTATCTATACTTTCTTTTGCTTTTAGAAGATTAAATTCTTTGCTTAGGTTTTGTAGCGTCTCATCTAAAGTTCTCTTTTCTTCATCTAAAAGTAAGAGATCATTTTCAATTTCTTTCTTTTGTAAAATTGATCTATTGATCAACTCATCCATTCGTGACTGGTTATCCTCTAACTCCACAATTTTTGAGCATAGCTTATCTTTTTCAATTACAAGTTTTGAGAGCTCTACTTCCTGATCCTTAAAAAGAGAATCAGAATGCTCAATTTCAGATAGAAGCTTTGTAAGCATTACTGAAGAGCTTGCAATCTCTTCTCTAGTAACTATCAACTCATTTGTAATATTTAAAAGGTCTTCTTCAAGCTTTATCTTTCTTTCACTTGAAGCTGTGATGTCTTTTTTGAGTTCATTTAATTCATTAGTTTTATCGTCTAACACTCTTTTCTGTTTCGAGTAAGTACCATCAAGCTCTGTAACATTAGAGTGCAGTTCCTTTGATTTTAATTTATTCTTTGAGTGCTCTCTTTCAGTGTTCTCTAAAGACTCAGAGAGCTTTGTCAGCATTTCAGACTTAACTTTCATATCGTCAGTAAGACTCTCTATTTTGGACTTAAAATCACAAGACTCTCTTTCGAGCTCTAGCTTTCTCTTTGTATTTTCTTCAATTTTCTTATTTAAGGTACTGCGAGTGATTCTTTGTTCACTTAGGGAGTCTTGCAGTGAAAGGTATTTCGTAAAAACTCTTTCAACTTCAGCTTCACTCAATTGTAATGATTGAGTAAGTTCTCGATTGGTAAATTCTATTTTCTTTTTTTCTTTTAATATCTGCTCTATTTCTTCTATTAATTCTTTTAAAGTCTCTTTCAATTGATAACGATTGGAATATTTTTCAGTAATATCTAATGAGCTCAAAGCATTGCTTTTAACTAAATCTTTTTTAGTAATCTCGTAGCTCTTCATTAGTAATTTATTTTTAAAATCAATCATACTTCCTGCTTATTAGATTAAACAATATTCAGATACTATTATGTATTGTTCTCCCCCTCTTTATTAGAGGGAATAAATTACTAACTGAAAGGGTAAGTTATTAAAAAATGGTTATTTATATAAGGAAAATACTCAACTACTGAAATTTTAAGACATTATCGTGGAGATTCTCATCAGGTTCGACGAGTCTTAA
Organism: Halobacteriovorax sp.; assembly: GCF_041587335.1. Lineage (GTDB taxonomy): Bacteria > Bdellovibrionota > Bacteriovoracia > Bacteriovoracales > Bacteriovoracaceae > Halobacteriovorax. Next base: position 22,887 of record NZ_JBFGYP010000018.1, on the reverse strand, counting down.
ATGTCTTTTTGGTAATTTATTGATTGTCTTAAAATTGAGAATTTTATCGTTAGAAAATGAGATACTTTCATTTTCTAAGTTTGATAAATTTCTAATTGAAGACCTAGGTGATAAGAGAATAATTTCGGCCTGAAGGATCTCAAACTTTCTTATTCCCTTATTTGCTTTTAAACTTGATGAATATTGATCGTTCTCGTTTTTCATACAAGAATCTTATCAAACTGTAGGACCAGTAAGTATCGGGCATTTTTTTCGTGCCCCTATACTCTATTTACTGAAATAACTTCTTCGATCGCTTCAACACAATTAATCGTTTTAAGTAGTTCAGAAAAGTCATTAACTTCAATTTCAAAGATAAAACTTCCCTTTCTATCAGGTAGTGATTTAGCAAGTGCTGACCTAATGTTAACTCCGAGACTATTAATATTTTTTGAAATCTGAGAAAGAATTCCTGGCTTATCGTGAGTAATAACACGAATATTAACAGGGTGCTTGAATGAGAAGTCAGAGTTCCACTCAACAGATACATTTCTTCCAATCTCAGCAGAGTCAACTCTATTACACTTAGTTGTATGAACAGTAATACCTCTACCTCGAGTGATATAACCAGTAATTGGGTCACCAGGAATAGGATTACAGCAACGGGCCATACGAACCATTACATCGTTCATACCATCAACAATAACAGCATTATCTTTATTTGATTTTCTTCTCGCAGACTTTGAAAGTTCTTTAGAGAAGCTATCAATTTCATCAAGCTCACTTATTGCTTTCTCATCTTCATTCTTCTTAAGTGAAGGGAACTCTTCAACTACTTGCTTAGCAGTAAATTTTCCAGATCCAACATTTATAATAAGGTCATCCTCATTGGATACACCTAGAGACTTTAAGACTTTTGAAACTTCAGTTAACTTGAAGGCATTCTTCATAGAAGTACCTACAACTCTAAAAGCTTTTTCTAAGATCTCACGTCCTTGCTCTTTATTCTTCTCTCTCTCAACCTTCAAAAGCCACTGCTTAATCTTTTGCTTGGCCTTTGAAGACTTTACAATATTGACCCAGTCTTTATTTGGTGTTTGAGTTTTACTTGTTAATATCTCAACAGTGTCACCAGACTTAAGAGTGTATCTAAGAGGAACCATTCGACTATTTACTTTAGCCCCAACACACTTATTTCCAATTTCTGTGTGAACAGCATAGGCAAAATCCAGAGGCGTAGCACCATACCTTAACTCTCTAACATCACCATCAGGAGTAAAAACAAATACTCCACCAACGTCTAAGTCATTTTTAATAACGTCCATGAAGTCGTCATTATTATCAACACTCTTATTAAACTCTAAAAGTTCTTGAACCCAGTCTAATTTCTTAGCGAATCCATTCTTACCTTCTTTATATTTCCAGTGAGCGGCAATACCTCTTTCAGCAATTTCGTCCATCTCTTGAGTACGAATTTGAATTTCAATTCTCTCTGCCTTAGGACCGATTACTGTTGTGTGAAGTGATTGGTAGTTATTTACTTTTGGAATGGCTATATAGTCTTTAAACCTTCCAGGAATTGGAGTGAAAGAAGAGTGAATGATTCCAAGCGCCTTATAACATTCAGTAATATTTCCAACAATAAGTCTAAATGCCAGTACATCTTGAATTTGTTCAAAATCTACTCCTCTAGCATTCATTTTCTTATAGATTGAAAAGAAATGCTTGGAACGACCTTTAACATCACTATTTACTGAATACTCAAGGAGTTTCTCCTTGATGACATCAATCGTCTCTCTAATATAGACATCTCTTTCAGATTTTTTCATTGCTACTTTTTCTGCAAGTCTATAATAGATCTCTGGCTTCATAAATCTTAAGCATAGGTCTTCTAACTCTCCTTTAACGGAGTTGATCCCTAAACGGCTTGCCAGAGGTACATATATCTCTAATGTTTCAGTTGCAATTTTTCTTTGCTTCTCATCTGAAACATATTGAAGAGTTCTCATATTATGCATACGATCCGCTAGCTTTACGATAATTACACGTAAATCTTTTGCCATCGCAACAACCATCTTTCGAAAGTTTTCAGCTTGAGACTCTTCTTTAGTTTTAAATTTTATTTTTGATATTTTAGTAAGACCCACAACAATTTGTGCAATCTCAGGAGAGAATTCTTTCTCTATCTCTTCAGGTGTAACATCGCAATCTTCAACGACGTCGTGTAACAGCCCAGCGATAACACTATCCATATCCATTCTAAGCTTCACTAGAGTTCCAGCTACGTTTAGAGGATGAATAATATACTCTTCGCCAGAGCTTCTCATTTGACCTTTGTGTGACTTTTCAGCGAAGAAATAAGCCTTCTTAAGTAAAGCAAAGTCTGCATCTGGATAGTATGCTTCCATTCTCTTTACTAATTCTTCAATATTTAAGTCTCTTTCATGTGAGAAATCTAGGCGGTGGAACATCTTTACCTTACGAGTTTAATATTTTTGTTATTGTGTCTTTAAGATCCTGAAAAGCTACTTCTAGCTCTTCATTCTTTACACAAAAATCATAATCATCTTTTCTTAATACTTCTCTTTTAGCATTCTCTAGCCTCAGGTTTATAACTCCTGTGCTATCAGTTCCTCGTCCTCGTAATCTTTTTTCCAGCTCTGGAATTGAAGGAGGTGCTATAAAAATGATCTGCGCCTTATCTTTAAAGTAGGCCTTAAATGAATCGGCCCCCTGAACATCAAGATCAAATAGAAGATTCTTTCCCTTCTTTAGCTCTCCCTCAACAAATGTCTTAGAAGTTCCATAGTAGTTAGAATGAACCTTCGCCCATTCTATGAATTCATTATCATCTTTCATTTTTAAAAATGTTTCTTCATCAATAAAGTTATATGAAATACCATCTGCCTCACCTTCTCGTATTTTACGAGTAGTATATGAAACGGACTCTAAAAGATCAGTGAACTCGGCCTTAACCTTCTTTATTAAAGTAGATTTACCAGTTCCCGAAGGTGCAACAATAACTATAATTTTACCAATACTCATACTTACTCTAGATTTAAGCCCTGTTCTCTAATTTTTTCTAATTGTACTTTCATCTGAACGACATTATCAGAGATTTCCTTTAGCGAAGATTTAGACCCTATGGTATTTGTTTCCCTATTTAGCTCTTGAATCAAGAAATCTAATTGTCTACCAATCTCTCCACCGCTAACTAAAATTGACTCAAACTTCTCTAAATGAGCTGCAATTCTGTTAATTTCTTCATGAACATCCATTTTCTCTAGATAATAAACCACTTCTTGAAGAAATCTTGGTTCATCTACATTTAACTCTTCAGAGAAGTCTTGAAACCTCTTTTTGAGTCTTTCTTCAACATTTTCTTGAAATGAATCAGCTAATCCAACTATTACAGAGTAGTGTTTTTCGAATTGCTCTTTGTGAGAATTAATCACTTTGAGCATCTTCTCACCTTCAGATAATCTAGACTCTCTCAAAGATACTAGAGCATTTTCAAAAGCAGTTTTAGCAAGCTCAAAGCTTTCTTCACTAGTATCATCAAGATCTTTATAGAAATCCTGTCTAAGGAATTCACTAGGTGAAATTGATAAATCAAGACCTTGCTCTTTAACCATTTTTGATATCTTTCCTAGAAAGTACTTAACTTTCTCTTCGTCAATATCGTCAAACTTAGTTCTTCCCTCAGCTTTCTTGTAATTGATATATATATCAAAACTTCCACGCTTAAAGATTTCCGATAATTTATTTTTTAAATCTATTTCAATAGGTGCAAAGAGTGAGGACATTTTAAAACGCAGGTCTTTAAAGCGATGATTAACACTTTTAATCTCGGCAGTAATAACCCAGTCATTACCACTGGCTTCACCTTTACCAAACCCTGTCATTGATTGAATGGCCACACTTAACTCCTTACTGAACTTGAGTAATTGTTTGATTACCCATTCTTCTAAATTTTTCAAATCTCTGCTCTAAAAGCTTCTCAGTGCTCACCTTTGAAAGGGCCTTAAGTTCTTTAGAGATAGACTTCTTAACCGTTTCAAGAGCTGCAGACTTATTCTTATGAGCTCCACCAATAGGCTCTTCGATAATTGAATCCACAACTGCTAGCTCAAGAGCTTTAGATGGTACTAACTTTAAAGAATTAGCTGCATCTTCTGCTTTCTTAGGATCTGCCCAAAGAATTGAAGCACAAGATTCTGGAGATATTACAGAGTAAATTGAGTACTCCATCATCATAACCTTATCAGCAATAGCAATACCTAATGCTCCACCTGATCCACCTTCACCAATAACAACAGAGATAATTGGTGCTTTGATATCAAACATCGCTGCTAGATTTTCAGCGATCGCACTTGCTTGTCCTCTTTCTTCAGCACCAATACCTGGATATGCTCCCGGAGTATCAATGAAAGTAACAATAGGAATTCCAAAACGTCCTGCAGTCTCCATTATACGAAGTGCTTTTCTATAACCTTCAGGTCTAGGCATTCCAAAGTTATGGTGAACTTTCTCTTTTGTTTTTCTACCTTTTTCAATTGCAATGATAGCAACTTTCTTTCCATCAATTTTACCAAAGCCAGTAATCACAGCTGGATCATTTGCAAAATGTCTATCACCAGAAAGTTCTTTAAAGTCCTCTACCATTTCACTAATGTAATCAATTGCGTGAGGACGGTTTGGGTGTCTAGAAAGCTGAACTCTTTCCCAAGGGCTTAAGTTTGCATAAATATCTTTAATGAGAGTACTTACCTTCGTTTGAAGTGCATTTATCTCTTTGCTAATATCTATTTCTGGACGAAGTGATGCTTCCTGAAGCTCTTTAATCTGGTTTTCCAGATCTCTTACAGGTTTTTCGAATTCTAATGTGTAATTATTAAGTAAATCACTCATATGCTACCTCACTAAATTGCGTGAATATTTCTATGTATTCATAGGTGTTTAACCGCTATTTTTGGATCCCAATCTTAGGAAAATTGATGGCATTTGGAAAGTGTAGAGCAAAAAAAAGAGGCCTAAAGCCTCTATAAAATAGAACGCGTTGCGCATTCAGAATATGGGTTATGTTTTATTCGAGAATCCAACCACTTACAACACCATTTTCGAAGTAAATTTGCCTTACTTTACTCCCATCATAGAACGACCAGCGCTCATTTTGGTACCTTGGATCTCCAGCAATATCAACTTGCATTGGCCTTCCCCATATTTTCATAATATCTGTTTTCTTCATTCCCATGTCGACCTTAGTATTTGCAGCCCTCATATATCCAAAATCCTTACTTGCAGGAGATCGACTATCTTTCTTATAAGCACTAAAGAATTTTGTACGAATATATTCACTTCTCTCATACTTAGGAAGATTAAGGTAATATGCTTTCTCTGAGTCTGTAGTTAAAGAGTTTCTAACACTTACATAACGATTATAATCTTCATCTGAAAGAGCATTTACTTTTCTTACAATTTCTTTTCTAAGAAGTGTCTTTTGTTGAATCTCCTCTCTAGTGAGTCCATCCAATGGAGTTCTATCCATTATCTCTTGTCGAGTTCGATATGCTTTTCCAGTGTCTCCGGCTGTAGTCTCAAAGTCTTGCCCAGCAACCCAGAATGAATCAGTCTCCCTATCCATTTCATCTATAAACGTTCTACCGGTGAGCAGTTCTGCACAACCCGTTAAACTCAGAGCAAATGCAATAACAAACATTGACTTCATAATTCTCATAATATGATCCGTATCTAAAGTTAAATAAGTACTCGTAATCCTGAATACTATTAGCTCTTCGGAAAATATGGAGATCAAGTAAGAATTTCTAAATGAAAATTGTGATAAGGAAATTTCTTTCAATATCTGAGTAAATATATCCACTGTATAATTAAAGAAACAGATTAAAAGTATTTAAAAATTAACCGATAAGAAGAGCAGGAGGCATGATTGAAGTTTTGGATTAAAATCGAAGCATTTTTAAATTCCATAATTGAAAAGATATATTCTATCTTGGGCAGAGCTATATCAAAATCAACCCCTACAAAAATAAAGAAGACTCTTGACTCTAGTCAAACGAAATATGAAAAGACAAAAGATAGCGCTAAAAAATCTCTTGATCTCCACAGCACAAAGGCAATTACCAGGGCCCTTGATGCTAAAAACAAAACAATAAAAGCTGCAGGAAAAATACAAAGTAAAAGTCTTGAAGTCATTGTTAAGGCCAAAGAAGTTGATTACAAAAAAGTTGAGTATGGAAAACTTATTCTAAGTTTTTTTCTTCTACTATCTCCCGTTTTTTTCAAATTTAAAGCTTGGTTTCTAAACCTAAGTCCAAAGTTTATACTAGGCTCAACCTTTGCACTTACAGCAGCAACTCTATCTTCCATTACAATCTATACACAAAGCCAAAAGATATCAGAAAAAGCAAGTAGTGCCGGAGCAAGAGAGCCAGCATCACAAGTAGATAATGCAACAGAGGCCAGTAAAAGAAAGGGTTACTATAAACTAGATGAAAAAAGATTTAGTATAAATAATATGGTGATGCCTGTTTATATAGGAAGTTCAACAAATCTGAGAGTCCTAAGCTTAGATCTAACTTTTATTAGCTCAAACAAATACATTAAAAGCTTTTTCATTAATAATAGACACCTTATAAAGGATAGACTCAACTCTACCATTCAACCTCTTATTCCAGAGTTTCCTCTCGAGGCCGAAGGTAAAGATATAATAAAAGAGAAGATAAAGTCTGAACTTAATCATCTAATTAAAGACCTTAAAATAAAGGGAGAAATAGAAGAAGTTCATATCAATTCTATACTCGCCGGATAAAGCCTATCCGACCTTAGCTAAGACATTTTTAACAGTATTAACTGATACATCTAGCTTCTTTGCAGCAGTTCTATAGTCACCATTTACTCTAGTAAAAACCTTATTAAAGTAGCCTACTTTGAGTTCTTTATAAGTAATGTATTCATGATCTTCCACACTGAATGAATCAAATGGATTAAAGATTAATTCTTCATCTAATGAATCGAAATCAATCTTACGTCCATTAGTCATAATCATCTTTTTATCTAAATGACCAAATAGCTGTCTTATATTCCCGGGCCATTCTAAATTTAAATAGAACTTTGTGAGTCGATTTGAAATAATACAGTCTCTATTTTTTTGATAGTACTCAATTAATCCTCTAGTCCTGTCTCTATCATTCCTTAGCGAGTTCAGTTTTCGATAAGCTCCACTTGATATCCTAAAATACATATCTTTACGAAAGCTCCCCAGAGTAACCATTTCTTTCAAAGACTTTCCTGAGGCAAAAATTAATCTTACATCAACTGATGATTCTTTATTATCACCCACTCTTCGATACTTTTTTGAATCCAAGAAAAGTAACAACTTTGTCTGTATATCGAGAGGGATAGAGTCAATTTCATCTAAAAATAAAGTTCCATAATCAGCCTCTTTTAATGCTCCTGCTTTATCATGAGTTGCCCCTGTAAAAGATCCCTTAATATGCCCAAAGATTTCAGATTCAATTAAGTTATGAGAGAATGAAGCGAGATTTAAATGTATAAATGGACCAATTCTTTGACTTTCCTCGTGAACCTTCTTTGCATAATAGGACTTACCAGTTCCAGTTTCTCCTTCAAATAATATATTTAAATTTGACTTAATGACTCTCTCACAAAATCCAGCTTCTTCTTGAATCTCTTTTTTAGAGTCATTAAAGATGAGTCGGTTATGTGCAATATCAACCTTATCTCCATCAGATATAATTGCATTGAGAACTATATTTCCATTTAATCGAAAGGGTTTACCATTTAAGCTCTTTAAAAAGTAATACATCTTCCCTTCTAAACTTTGCCACTTTAGCGATAGATCAATGCTTTCATTTGCTAAAGTAGGTAGGCTTAAGGTGTAATTCTCCTGTCCAAACAAGTCATTTCTTGCTGAAGTTAACATATACTCAGTTCTATTCAACGTTATCTCTTTAGTCTTACCATAGAGGGGTTTTAGAGTGATTTTTGAGTAATACTTTGAACTTTCTTCTAAATCTTGACTAAATACCTTCATATAAACTCCTTTTTTTCACTTTATAAGAACTTTTTTCAATCAAGACATTTTCATATTTTGTGCCATACTATATAAAGTCATTTCAATAATTTAGATTCAAGACAGGTTCAGTTTATAGACCACTTGAGAGGAATAAGACCATGGCATTCGAGATCGCAAGAGAAACTTCAACATTTAAATATGGGATGAGTAATCCTGAACAACTTCATGAATGGTTGAAAGAAAACCCTCAGGCAATCGGGCTAGGCTTCGTAGGAAGATCAAATGTTGGAAAGTCTAGTACTATCAATACTCTGTTTGGAAATAAGATAGCGAAAGTTTCTAAAACTCCAGGACGAACAAGAGAAATTAATATTTTCACTTTCAAGCTAAAGAATGACGGAAAGATTATAGAAGATATGCCAGAGTTCTACTTTTATGACTTACCTGGATACGGGCATGCGGAAGTATCAAAAGAAATGTCAAAGAACTGGGAAGCTCTAATGTCTACCTTCTTTGCTGATATATCTCTACACACTCTGATGGTTAATATTCAAGATGCAAGACATCCAAACCAAAAATCAGATCAAGAGTTTCACCAATTTTTAAAAAACTTCAACTTTGAAACATTTCTTCTTTTTAACAAAATAGATAAGTTAAAAAAACAAAAAGAAAGAGCTGCTCTCAACAAACTAAAGCCTGTACTTTCTAAAGAATTTAAATGGGTAAGACAGATCTACTTCACTTCAGCTGAGAAAAAAGATGGATTAGCTCAAGTAGAGGAAGCAATTATCTCCTATTTATTAAGACAGAGAGACCTACTAGAATCAATGTAATGGATTCTAATTTAGTAATAACTTTCACCGCTATATTTCTATACTATATAGTGATTTTAAACATCACCCTTGTCTTCTTTGCTAGACCTGACTTCTTGAAAAGATTTTCTTTTAACTATGGAAACGTGCAAATAAGAGTTGTATTTGCACTACTTCTTTTTCTAAGTAGTGCATGTCTTGGCGTATTTGCATGTGTTTTAAGATATTTTAATAGTATAATTGTTATTTAGAATTCTTTTTTATATCAATTACGTCACTCTCTATCTTCTCTAAATCAAACTCACATGACTTAATTGAGTTTACAAGCTCTTTTACTCTTTCATTTTCAAAGCTAAGCTCTCCGCTCTCTATTGCCTTAAAAGTTATGTGACCCAACTCTTCATACGACTCATGTAATGCAGTATTTGTCTTAGAAGCTGAAAGCATCTTTTTACCAATTTCTGTTGTTTTCTTTAGCTCTTCTTGGCATACCTGAACGATCTCATTGAAGCGATCCTTCCACTGTGGTTGTTTTTGCATTAATACCTCCGGACTAAATAAGTCACTATTTCTACTCACGATTATACCACTAATAGAGCCCTTGAAAAGAGGTACATTTTTAAATATATGGTAAAGACTGTCCCCTTCCCCAAACCTCATGTAAGCCTCTACAATTAAAGAACTATGTTAAAAGAAATAATGGAAACAGTAAATTTTAAGACATCCTCCGAGGATAGAAAGAAGATCGATCAAGTATTTTCTAAACTCTACTCTATTTATGGAGAGAGTGAAGACCCTTGGGGTCTAGACCTACATAGAACAAAGTCTAGTACTGAATATATTTGGCCTATTTATAAAAACTATTTCAAAGTAAGAGTATTTGGAAAAGAAAATGTAGAAGATAGGCCTTATATGATCACATCAAATCATACAGGGCAAATTGCCATTGATGGAATGTTAATTTCAACAGCATTTGCTATTGAAATGGAAAGGCCAAGAATACTAAGAGCAATGGTTGAACGTTTTTTTACAGGACTTCCATTCCTTGGAACTTGGGCAGCACAAGGAGGCGCAGTTCTTGGAGATAGACAAAACTGTGAGAAGCTTTTAGAGAGAAATCAATCTGTTTTAGTTTTCCCAGAAGGCGTTAAGGGTGTTTCTAAAAGTACAAAAGACTTTTACAAGGTTCAAAGTTTTACCAGAGGATTTTTTAGAATAGCACTCAGCTCAGGAGTACCAATACTTCCCATTGCTGTTGTTGGCGCAGAGGAATTCTTTCCATATGTATATCAGGCAAAGTCTATTGCAAAAAAACTAGGTCTACCTGCACTGCCTTTAAGTGCTAACTATATTCCACTACCATCACCAATTGATATCTATATTGGAGAACCCTACTCTCCACCGAAACACTTAAATGCCGATTCAAGTGATAAAGATATAGATCATCACATATTTGAAATAGAGAGTATCATCCAAAAGATGACGGATGATGGTTTGAAAAAGAGAAGGAAGTTCTGGGCAAATGTTAAGTAAAAAAAAGAAAATATTAATTATAGGTGCTGCCGGTGGACTTGCTCGAATACTCACAAGCATTCTCTCAAAGAGAAACCCTGATGATGAGATAATAGGAGTTGACTCTAGACCTCAATCAGAAGAATTTAAAAGAGATAATGTACAATTTTTAAAAATTAAATATACACGTGGTAATTTCGAAAAGTTATTTAGAGATAACGAATTCTACGCAGTTTATCACTTAGCTCGAATGAGTCATGCTTACTCTAATAAATCTAACCTAGCACAAAGACTAGACTTAAATATTATGGGAACTAGTAGGATACTCGAGCTCGCACTAAAGTTTCATGTTAAGAAAATGATTATCTTAAGCACTTATCATGTATATGGTGCCCTATCGGATAATTCTACATTTTTAAAAGAAGATGCTCCGTTAAAAGCAAGTATAAATCATCCAGAATTAAGAGATGTTACAGAAATGGATCAACTTGCTACAAATTGGATGTGGAAAAATCAACATCGAATAGAAACAGTTGTTCTTAGACCTTGTAGTATTATTGGACCACAAATAAGAAATTCAATGAGCCAATACCTTACGACAAAATATGTTCCACTTGGAATTGACTACAATCCCATGTTTCAATTCATTCATGAATTTGATATGGCAAATATTCTATCAAAGTCATTAGATGAGATACCTACAGGCATTTATAATGTTGCACCTGATGAAGTTGTAAGCTTAAGAAAAGCGAAAGAGCTGATTGGACTTCCTTCATTAAGATTACCTCTTATCACTCTAACACCAATGACTCTTGCAGTTAAAAAAATATGGAACTTCCCTGACTATCTTATTGAATACATAAAGTTTAGTTGTATTATTGATAATACAGAATTAAAGAAGCACCTAAAGAAGGACTTCCTTCGCTTCTCAACTAAAGAGGCCCTTGAATTATTAAAATTAAAACTCTAATCAAAAAATACTTAAGTAACTTCATTTTTTCGCTAGTTTTAATATTTTTAGTTATTAAACAAGCCCCTATTTTTATTAAGAACTATAATAAAGAAAATCAGAAGATAAATACTATTCAGGCCCATAGCCTAGTAACAAATAATACTTTTTCTTTCCCTAGAAATGAAAAATCAGTTTTGATTATGTGGGCAACTTGGTGTGCTCCCTGCAAAATAGAGATGTCAAGAATTCAAAATTCTATTGATAGCGGAACTATCCCTGCCGAGAGAGTATATGCAATGAATTTATTTGAAGATGATTACACTTCAAAGAAGTTCATTAAAGAAAGTAAGTATTTATTTAACTTTATCTCAAAAGATGAGTCCCTTATAAATCAACTAGAAGCTAAAGCAACCCCGACGACGTATCTTTTTGATAATAATAGTATCTACAAAGCATCAACCGGAATGAGTATAATTGGAATCTACCAACTAGAAAATTACTTATCTAATAAAACGAACTAGGTCCCCATTCACTTGACCGATGATATTTCGAATCTTTCATCATCAATACACTTATATCTCTAATTTAACTTTTATCTAAAAGTGACCAATATCATTGATAATTTCAAATATAGGCATACAATCAATAAATACACATTATTTATAATCTAAATAAGGAATCTTTCATGAAAAATACAGAGGTCAGTATTGTGAAGCTCGCAATTACTTTTGCTATTGGTCTAGTTATCTGGTTTATTCCAGTTCCCCAAGGTTTAGATATTAGGGCCTGGCATCTCTTTGCCATCTTTCTCTCTACTATTATTGGAATCATTTTAAAGGCCTTACCGATGGGCTCAATCTGTATGACAGGATTAGCTGTCTCTTTATTTACAGGAACTTTAAATCTGAAAACGGAGGCCCTTACAGGATTCTCAAACAGTACAATTTGGCTAATTGTTATTGCATTCTTTATTGCGAGAGGATTTATTAAGACTGGTCTTGGTACAAGGATCGCTTACTTCTTTATCTATATTCTTGGAAAGAAAACTCTTGGACTTTCCTATGGGCTTGCCCTCACTGACTTAGTTCTAGCTCCAGTCACACCTTCAAATACTGCTAGAGCTGGAGGGGTTATATTTCCAATAATGAAGTCTCTCTCACATAGCTATGGATCTGACCCCAACGAACCCTCTAGAAAAAAGATAGGAGAATTCTTAACTCTCTCTTGTTTCCATGTAGATATGATCACTTCAGCAATGTTTATGACAGCAATGGCGGCCAACCCACTAATTGCTCAATTTGCAGGTGAGAACGGCGTAAAGCTAACATGGGGAACATGGGCGTTAGCAGCAGTTGTACCTGGACTCGTCTCTCTAGCTATTATCCCTCTAATTATCTATAAGATATATAAACCTGAAATAACAGAAACTCCAAATGCAAAAGAGCATGCTAGAGAAAGCCTTCAAAAAATGGGCCCAATGACAAAGTCAGAGTGGACAATGATTGGAGTATTTATCTTTTTGATAACCCTATGGATCTTTGGAGGAACTTTAGGTATTCCATCTACAACAACTGCCTTTGGAGGGCTCTCTGTATTACTAATTAGTGGAGTACTCTCGTGGGAAGATATCAAGAGCGAAAAAGGAGCTTGGGATACTCTCATTTGGTTTGGAGTTTTAGTTATGATGGCGAGCTACTTAAATAAACTAGGCTTTATTCCTTGGTTTAGCCAATTTGTCTCTTCAGAAGTAACAGGTATGCCCTGGACAACGGCCTTTCCAATTCTTCTTGGAGTCTATTTCTATTCTCACTATATTTTTGCCTCTTCGACAGCCCATGTAACAGCTATGGCCGCAGTCTTTATGTTAGTAGGTATTAACGTAGGAGTTCCACCAATGCTTATGGCAATCTCTCTAGGTTTCTTTTCAAACCTATTTGGATGTCTTACTCACTATGGAGCAGGACCTGCCCCAGTATTCTTTGGAGCTGGTTTTGTTGACTTGTCAGACTGGTGGAAGGCCGGCTTTGGAATCTCTGTAATAAATATTCTAATCTGGATGATCATAGGTGGAATATGGTGGAAAGTCTTAGGACTATATTAATATAAGATAATTTAGAAAAAAATATCTGCTCTTTAAGTAGCTTCTTAAAGGGCAGACTCCAAGCTCAAGAAAGACTTAACTCCCCTCTCAAATTAGTTAAAAAAACGCTCTCAATTTTATATCTTTAAATTTCAACATCAGCTATTATTCGAGTGAATAACCTTAAAACTGAAATGGTGAGTTTTTATGAAAATTGCATTTGTCTACAATTTGAAAAGGTCTGACTCAATTGAAGAAGCAGAATTTGACACACAAGATGTTATCAACTCAATAAGCGGAGGTCTTAAGGGAAAAGAAAATGAGATCATCCCTATAGAAATGACTAAGGATGGAAAATGGATTGACCTACTAAAGGCATCTACACCAGACATTGTTTTTAACACAGCAGAGGGTTACTTAGGGATGGGGAGAGAGGCATATGCTCCAACTGTTTTTGAACAACTTAATCTCAACTATGTAGGATCAGGACCCTATGCTTGTTTTCTAACCCTGGATAAATTCTTATGTAAAAGTGTTGTTATGTCTAAAGGAGTTCCTGCTCCGAAAGGTTATTTCATCTCTAGTACACAAGAGATTGACCTTATCGCTGATGAATTAAACTATCCAGTATTTGTGAAACCTAACTTTGAAGGTTCTTCAAAAGGTATTACACAAGATTCAAAGTGTATTAATAAAAGTAACTTTTTAAAATATGCCAAAAAATCACTCAAGGAATTTTCTCACGGGTTAATAGTAGAGTCATATATTGAAGGTAAAGATATTACAATTCCCTACATTGCGGGATTAGGTAGCGATGGAGTTTTAGAACCCATTGAATACATCGGAACATCAGTAGGAGAATCAAATATTTATGACTATGAAATGAAAAATGGTGATGATGACTTGATCAGTGTACTATGCCCTGCCAACATTCCTTCCGAAGTGAATATAAAAATCAAAGAGTATATGAAAATAGTAGTAACTTCTCTTGGAATAAATGATATGGCACGAGCTGATTTTAGAGTTACTCCTAATGGAGATATTTTCTTTATAGAAGTCAATGCGCTCCCAAGCCTCCAAGAGGGTGCTGGAATTTTTGCTGCAACTTCACTACTAGGTTTAGATTATGGACAAACAATCTCTAAGATTCTTGAGGGAGCAATTAATAGACCTGAAAACTCAGGAATCAAGAAAGTTAGATCTTTAAAGAAAACAAAACCAAACGTAGCACTAGTTTATAATCTAAAAAGAAAGAAGCCAGGAGAGGATGGTTACGAGATCGAGGCCGAATTTGATTCGCTAGACACTGTGAATGCAATAAGAGATGCAATTGAGTTTAATAACTTTGACTGTAAAATGATTGAAGCAAACAAAGAATTAACGTCAAATCTAGAAAGAGAAAAGATAGATGTTGTTTTTAATATTGCTGAAGGAATTAATAAGTCTTCCAGAGAGGCCCAAGTTCCAGCTCTATGTGATTTATTAAATATTGAACACACTGGAAGTGATGCCACTTGCCTATGTCTAACACTCAACAAGTCTATTGCTTCAAAAGTTGTAGCTCAATCAGGATTTCATGTTCCCAAATCTGCACTTATAAATCCTAAGTCTAAGAAATACAATCATGACTTAACCTACCCAATTATTATAAAACCTAATCAAGAAGGATCATCTAAGGGGATATACAACAACTCCGTTGTAAATAACGATGACGAATTAAAGACATTTATTACAGAGAGGTTTAGCGACTTCAACTCTTTACTACTTGCAGAAGAGTATATTCTAGGACGAGAAATTACTGTAGGACTCATAGAGAGTTCGACTGTTAAAGTTATTGGTATGAGTGAAATAACCTTCAAAGGTGATAGTAAATATCCTGTGTATTCTTATGAACTCAAGCAAATTGATGACCCTCTTAATAACTCAGAGTTTCAAGTCATTAGTCCTCCAGATATAAATGAGAAACTAAAGAGCTCTCTATTAAAGACATCAAAAGGTATCTTCAAGGCCACTGGCTGTAGGGATGTTGCTCGAATTGACTTTAGAATTACTGATGATGAAAAGATTTACTTTATTGAAGTAAATCCACTCCCAGGACTAAGTCCAAACTTTAGCGACCTTCCAATTATTGCTGATAAGAATGGGCTTAACTATAACAAGTTAATAAACAAAATCTTAAGGCCAGCGATCACACGCTGGAGAAAGAGTAGTCAATTATGAAAAAAAATATACCACCACAAGGTATTAGAGATCTTGGTGTAAAAATTGGAGAAATGCCTACTGGTAAGTTCAACTCAATTACAGACGTAAAGGGAGTTAAAGTAGGACATTGTACACTTGATCAAGAAGAGAATATTAGAACAGGCGTTACTGTAATTATGCCAAACGAAAATATATTCAACAAAAAGTTAATAGCAGGGAGCTTTATTCTAAATGGAGCAGGAGAACTCTCGGGAATCACTCAAATTAAAGAGTGGGGAATTCTTGAAACCCCTATTGCTCTAACAAACACAATGTCGGTAGGTCATGTAGGACAAGGCATTAGTAAATGGATGAGTAAGAAGTTCAATAAGATCTGGGACCAAAGGTATGTAATTATACCTGTTGTTGGCGAATGTGATGATAGCTTCTTGAACGATAGTATAAACTTTCACATAGAAGAAAAGCATGTTCTTGAAGCTATCAAAGATTGTAAAACGGGAGAATTTCCACAAGGCTCTGTTGGTGGTGGAACCGGAATGGTTTGCTGTGACCTAAAAGGTGGTATTGGAAGCTCTAGTAGAATCGTCAGTATGGAAGGAATTGATTACACTGTTGGCGTTTTAGTTATGTCTAATTTTGGGTATATGAAAGATATGAAGATTGATGGCTACCCTGTTGGTCAAATTCTTGAACCCCTTCAAGGTGAATACTTAAAAAGAGTAGATAACTATGGTTCAATAATTGTAGTCGTCGCTACGGATATACCGTGTACAGTAAATCAAATTAACAGGCTCTGTAAGCGTGCAGCTCTTGGAATAGGAAGAGTCGGTACAATAGCAGCACATGGGAGTGGTGAAATTGTAGTAGGTTTTTCAACAGGAAATGTCCTAAAACACGATAATAAAAAACCTCACTCAAAGCTCAATGTAATTATGGAAGACCACATGAATGGTGCCTACAGAGCCGTTATAGAGGCAACAGAAGAAGCTATTCTAAACTCTCTAAGTTATTCGGATACAATGAAAGGTCTAGATAATCATGAAGTCCCAGGTATTGATAGGTTTGAACTTAAAAATATTATAGAGAAATTTACTAATTTAAAAGAGAAGCTAAGAGATAAATACTAATAATATAACTTGAGACTTAGCATAACAAACTAAGTCTCATTTAAAGAGATATCTCTAAAAGCTTATAGAATTTATTAATGTCATCTAATAACTCTCTAGAGTTCGTATTAGATAAGAGAGCGTGTCCATAGTCTTCCCCTACACCTTCTCTTGATTGAACCTGATCACCAACTTTAATCTTTAATTTAAACTTTTTTAGACTTTTTAGATTTTTAATATTCTCCACACCTAAAATACTAGAAACGACCCCTTCTCCTGGGTGGATAATGATGGAGCAAGAGTTATTTTCTTTAACCTCAAGTTTTAAGTCTTCAATATTCATTTCTACTTGTAAGAATAATTTCCAAAAATTCTGACCATAAGCTAAATCTAAAGCATCCATAATATAGCCTCCAGGAGGTCTCAGCGCAACTTCACCAAAGACAATCTCTCCACCTTCCAGTATATAGTATTCTAAATGAGTCATTCCCCATTTTATATTAAGTGCCTTTATCACTTCAAAGTTTAATGAATTTATTCTCTCTTTAATCTTTTTCTCATATTGACCAGGAAGAATGTTACACTCTCCATTCTTATAGTATTGAGTAATATTTGAAAAAAATATTTCTCCATCTTTTATAAAGGACTCAATACTTCCCTCGGTTCCCTTTAGGGCCTTTTCAAAATAAGAGTCTGAATTCATAGATGTTTTAACTTCTTCCTCTGTCGTTAAAAAGCGTACTCCTCTACCACCAGAGCTAAGCCTAATTTTACTAACAACAGGTAAGCCTAATTTTTCAACAATCTGTTCAGACTTCATTCCTCTAGAAGGTAGAAATTTAGTCATAGGTATATTCTTTTTGGATAAGTATTTTTTCATTTCGAGCTTGTCAGTACATCTTGAAATAACACTATCTTTATTTCTATAAAGATCTAGCCATCTCCTAATTTTACTTGCAGGAATAACTGCTGATTCGGTAGATGCAATAACATGAGTAATAGAGGAAAATTCCTCAAGGTAACCATTTAAATCTTCTATCTTTTCTGGAAATCTAGAGATAATCACTTTTTGAGATCTTCGAGGATT
This sequence comes from Halobacteriovorax sp., assembly GCF_041587335.1. Lineage (GTDB taxonomy): Bacteria > Bdellovibrionota > Bacteriovoracia > Bacteriovoracales > Bacteriovoracaceae > Halobacteriovorax. Next base: position 5,101 of record NZ_JBFGYP010000018.1, on the reverse strand, counting down.
AATCAATTCTTTCTCTGACCATATTATATAGTCAATATTCATCTCTTCTAGGTTTCTAGCCGCCCCTGACCTAAATCCCATCAATAGAACACTCATATCCCCTCTCTACTTTTTGATTATCACCTCAGTTATTCATACTAAAAGTATATAGTGGATATAAATATAATTTAAAGATAAATAGTAATATTTTTCGATGAGTCTAGCTTAGTCCCAAACCATATTTAGCTTGAGACTAACTCTGTAGAAGAGGTATTTTAAGAATTATTATGACTTAAAGATTTTAGCTTTTAATAAATCAAAATTCATTTTAGCTATATTTGTGATTGAAATACTTTCCGGACATTCAATTTCACAAGATCCAGTGAAAGAACAGTGACCAAAGTCTTCTAATTCCATTCTTTCAGTCATATCTAATACTCTTTTAGTACTTTCTGTTTTCCCTTGAGGTAAAATATTTAAATGATTAATTTTTGCAGATGTAAATAGTGCCGCAGAAGAGTTCTTACAAGTGGCAACACAAGCTCCACAACCAATACAAGCGGCCATATCCATAGCTGTATCAGCGATATCTTTCCCGACGAGAATTGAGTTTGCCTCAGGGGCTGTCCCAGTCTTTGCTGTAATAAAGCCACCGCTTTGTATAATTCTATCAAATGAACTTCTATCAACCACTAGGTCTTTTATAATTGGAAATGCCTTAGCTCTCCAAGGCTCTACAACAATGACCTCTCCCTCTTTAAAGCTTCTCATATGTAGCTGACAAGTTGTTGTATTGGAATGAGGTCCATTAGCTCGACCATTTATAAAGACTCCACATTGTCCACAGATTCCTTCACGACAATCATGGTCAAAAGCAACAACACCTTTCCCTTCCTCTACAAGGCTTTCATTTAAAGCATCTAAGGCCTCTAAAAAGGACATTTCTTCTGAGATATTATCTACTTCATATTCTACAAAACGACCTTCATCACTATTATTATTCTGTCTCCAAATTTTGAACGTAACTCTCATTTATACGACCTTACAGTTGGTTTAACATATTCAAACTTTAACTCTTCTTTATGTAGCTTGAAGTCTCCATCGTTATATTCCCATGCAGAAACATAACTAAAATTTTCATCATTTCTAACAGCTTCACCTTCCGCACTTTGATACTCTTCTCTAAAGTGTGCACCACAAGACTCTTCTCTTTGAAGAGCATCTACACACATTAACTCAGCAAGTTCAATAAAGTCTGCTAATCGAAGACCTTTTTCAAGTTCAGGATTTAGCTCTTTATCAGATCCAGTAATAGAGACTTCCTCCCAGAAGGACTTTTTTATTTCTTTAATTTCTTTAATAGCTTGCTCTAGACCAATTTTACTTCTGCTCATGGCACATTCTTGCCACATAACTTTTCCAAGTTTTCGATGAAAGTGATCAACAGTCTTAGAGCCTTTAGTATTAATAAGCTTTTCAATTTTTCTCTTAACTATTACTTGGGCCTTATCAAATTCCTCATGATCTACTGTTGGTACTTCTTGGTTAAGTTCTCCAGCCAAATAATTATTAATTGTATTTGGTAAGATAAAGTAACCATCAATACTCGCCTGAAGTAATGAATTTGCTCCTAGACGATTAGCCCCATGATCTGAATAATTGGCTTCACCAACAGCATAGAGCCCATTGATAGTTGTCATAAGTTCATAATCAACCCACAATCCTCCCATAGAGAAGTGTGCAGCAGGAGATATTTTCATTGGTTGTTTATAGGCATCTATACCTGTAATCTTTAAATACATTTCAAAGAGATTTCCATACTTATCTGTAATTTTATCTTTTCCTTGCTTAGCAATTGCATGCTTGAAATCAAGATATACAGCATTCTTTAAAGGACCTACTCCATGTCCAGCATCAATTCTCTCTTTTGCAGCTCTAGAAGCGATATCTCTTGGACTGAGATTTCCAAAGCTTGGATATTTTCTTTCAAGATAGTAGTCTCTTTCGTCTTCAGGAATATCTGCAGGATTACGATTATCACCTTTTTTTAATGGCACCCAAATTCTTCCATCATTTCTAAGAGACTCAGACATGAGAGTTAATTTAGATTGCGTATCACTAGATTGTGGAAGTGCAGTTGGATGAATCTGAGTAAAGCTTGGTCCAGCAAATAAGGCACCTTTCTTATGTGCGGCCCAAATAGCTGATCCATTACATCCTATCGCTAGAGTTGAGAGTCTAAACACTCTTGAATATCCTCCTGTAGCAAGAACTACTGCATGAGCACTATGTTTTCTTATTTCTCCAGTAATCAAGTCTCTAGTAATTATTCCTCTAGCTTTTCCATCAACAAGAACAAGGTCAAGCATTTCTTCTCTGGTATTCATTTTCACACCACCAGAGGCGACCATTTTTGAAAGTTGAGAATAAGCTGCAACTAAAAGCTGTTGCCCAGTTTGTCCTCTAGCATAGAATGTTCTTTGAACTTGTACTCCACCAAAACTTCTATTTGTTAGAACACCACCATACTCTCTAGCAAAAGGAACTCCTTGCTGAGAAAAGTGATCAATAAGCGGTGCCGATAATTGAGCGAGTCTATAGACATTGGCTTCCCTAGATCTAAAGTCTCCCCCCTTTAAAGTGTCATAAAACATTCTCCAGACACTATCCCCATCGTGTTGATAATTCTTAGCTGCGTTTACACCGCCCTGAGCGGCTACAGAGTGAGCTCTTCTTGGCGTATCTTGGTAACAAAAACAGTTAACTTTGTAACCTAGTTCAGCTAGTGTCGCAGCTGCCCCTGCTCCTGAAAGTCCAGAGCCAACAACAATAACTTCAAACTTCTTTTTATTAGCTGTATTAACAAGCTTGCACTGATCCTGATACTTAGACCACTTTTTCTCCAGATCACCCTCTGGTATTTTTGCATCTAACTTCACTATAATCCTCTCATGTAGACAACAATAGGAATAATTGAAAAACCAATTAGAACTATGATTGAAAAGATATTTCCTAACAATGCTATCTTCTTTATATAACTCAAATTATAAAGACCTAAAGTTTTAAATGCGCTCGAAAAGCCATGCTTAATATGCATCGCCAGAGGAATCATAAATACAACATAGATCAAAACATAGTATGGATTTTTAAATAATTCAGTCGTAACAAGATAGACGTCTTTTAGTCCATTAGCATCCAACGGAACAGCCTCTCCAAATCCCAACTTAATTCTCCACCAAAAATTTGAGAGATGGATAATAATAAAAATTAGAATGGAAAAACCTAATAGCCCCATATTTTGAGAGGTCCAAGAGCTACTTTCAATTGTATTATTTAAAAGATATTTTTTTCCCTGTGCTCTTTTATTTTTGATAGTTATTAGAGCAGCATAGATAGAATGTAATATTATAGAAAGGTAGAGAAATATAGAGACCACCTTAATAAATACATTCCCTCCCAATTTGTCAGAGTACGCATTATACAAGTTATGAGATATATCTGACGGAAGTAAGAGGATTAAGTTTCCTCCTAAATGAACAACAAGAAAAACACAAAGAAATAGGCCAGAGAAGGCCATAATATTTTTTCTAACAAAAAGCATAATCCACCTTAAATATTTTTTACTTATTATACTTCTTAGAGTTTGATAAAAATATATTATTTATCTTTAGGGACTATGATTTTTCTCAGTATTCTAAGCGACTAGAAAATGACGCGGAAAGATAAGTTAATAGTAGTGACTCATTTTAATTTATTAATAAGGATTACAAAGTATAAGCTAATTCCCCCAGAGATAACTCCAAAGATAAAGTTTTGTAGAAATTCTAATGGGATTACCTGAATATGAAACGAATGAGTAAATATACCTCCGGCCACTAGAAACATAGCAATAGTTCCAACAATACTTAATAATTTCATAAAAACTGGCATTGAGTTTAAAAGACTGATTCCAATTCTTTTATGTCCTCTAAGTGCTAAATAACTTCCAAAGTCATCAACTTTAACGATGATGGCTACTAATCCATAAATGATAATAGAAGCAAGTAACCCAACAATACAAAGAGTAGATACTACTTCTAGATATGCTCCACTTATATAGCTCTTAGCTAGCATTATAATTTCTGCTGACAAGACAAGGTCAGTTCTCACAGCTCCTTTTATTCTTTCTTGTTCAGAGCTAGCTTCTTTACTAATTTTCTCTACTTTAAAAAAGTAATCTACAACTTTATGCATCCCCTCATACGAAAGAAATAATCCTCCAGCGATAAGGAGAATTGTATTCACTGGTGAATAGATATAATCAATAAGTAAGATAGAAGAAATAGCGATAACTTTATTTAAAAGAGATCCTTTAAATATACTCCATACAATTGGTAACTCTCTCGTTGAGTGAACTCCGTCTACTTGATTAGCGTTAACGGCTAAGTCATCGCTCATGACAGCTGAAGTTTTCTTTAGAGCAACTTTGGTCATTACACCAACATCATCCATTACTGCTGCTACATCATCTAGAAGAGCTAATAAACTATATGCCATATGAAACCTTTTTATAAAGACTCTGATTCAATGCAATTAATTTATCAGTTACACTATCAAGTGGAAAGAAGGAGTGCCGCCAACTTATATATTTATATATTAGTAATTGACTATTAAAAGACTAATTCTTACTATTAGTGTTCTATGCCCCTGTGGTGAAATGGTAAACACAACGGATTCAAAATCCGTCGACCGCAAGGTCTTGCGAGTTCAAGTCTCGCTGGGGGCACCATTAATATAAAAAAGCCTAGTTTTATACTAGGCTTTTTTGATTCTTATTAAAATCTCTTATCAACAGTTACAAAGACAGCTCCATCAGCAAATGGAGTCACTGTGATTTTTGTATTATCTTTTTTATAAACATCTATATCCGGTCCTCCCAAATCAGAAAGAGAATGGAGAATAGGCTTCACGATTTTTATTCTTCTCTTTACTTGCTTCTACGAAATCATAAATAGTCTTTTCTTTTACTGCATCTGCTTCTTTATAGAGGTCTAGGGCAAAACTTGGATATTGAGATAGAAGCACACAAAAGACTATTAACCTTTTCATAACCATTTCCTTTTCAACATTCTAGTACTGATTA
>NZ_JBFGYP010000017.1:0-38263 GCF_041587335.1 Halobacteriovorax sp. | reverse complement strand
GGAAATCCATGAAGAGAGACATCAAAAATATGATCGCCTGTCTGTCTCTTAAACCAAGTAGCAAATCCACCTAATTTATTATGAGATTCAAGAAGTAGAACACTTCTGCCATTTCGAGCCAGTTTATTGGCCGCTGTCATTCCAGCAAGGCCAGAACCAATGATAATAACTTCGTAATCTTTAGTTATTTGATCTTTCTTTTTGAGTAGCATTTGTAACCCTAAATATTAGTATTATAAAGGCCACTAGCTTACCAAGAATAGTACATAAAAACCATTCGACTAGGTCGATTTAGGAGCATTTAACACTACGCTCCAATCGATTTATTTTAAGGGCTGACGCTCAGTACAGCAGTACCAAGAGGTTCCTCTTTATATTTAGTAGAAACCTTCGCCTGAAGAGCGATTTCATCGTTATTATTGATTGTAAGTCCTCCTCCGAAGGCAGGTCCATTTGAGGAGTGAATAACTGCAGTCGACTGGTCAGTAGAGATCAAGTCCCCTTCAGTTAGAACCTCTTTAAAAATAAATCCATCAAAGAAAAATATTGCACGCTTTTTGCTAGCATTAATAGCTCTAAAAGCAATACTACCTCTCTCATTAACTGAAGGTGCAAAGTACTCTAGTTTTGAAATACCTCCCTCTCCCTCAGTAGCAATAATTTGAAAACTATCATCATATTGACGTACTAATACACTCTTACCATTTCTTAGCTTCGCTATGAATGCGAAATATTTAGAGCTAAAGTGACTACCAATAGTATTATTAAAATGAGAAAAAATTGAGTTCTCATCAAAGTCATGATCAGAGTTTAATCGAGTGAAGTGACCACGCTTATCGTAGAGACGAATTGTATCAGGTTGAGACTCAGCAAGAGAACTCCCCTCTCTGACTTTTAGAGCGATATTATTACCATCAATAAAAGAAGCACCAAATAAATAAGCTATCTTTGGATCTTTATCAGTCGCTATAGTTTTAAACTCATTATCTTTGTAAATTATAATGGCCTTTTCACCTGTTCTAAAGCTCGCCCTAAAGAGGATTGTTCCAGAGTTGTTAACCTCAGGATTTTTGATTGATAGAAATATAGAAGTATCTTTAGTATCAAGAACCTTTTCTAAGTTATTCTTTTTATTTTTGTACAGGTAAACAGCTACAACTTCTAATTCATTAAACACAGTAAAGACAATATCACCTTTTTCGTTAATGAATGGATCACTAATATAGTCTCCTGCTTTAGAGATGTGTATTACTCCACCTGCTGGGTAATGATCATTTCTAACCCACATTCCCATTTTCATCTGTTCTTCAATAACAGATGAAAAACTAAATGCAATTGAACCCTTACTATTATTTCTTACAGTTGAATTTAAAACAAAACTTGAGTCAGGCAAATTAAAAGACCCATAAGAGTTTGCGCGTGCAACAACCTCAACATCGGAAGCGAGAATATTTGCTAAAATAAAAAATGGTAATAGAATCTTAATCAAAGTCATTCATGCTCCAAATGGATATCGGCCTTATTTAATATAAATAGCCTTATGCTAAAGAAATATGAGTACATACAAGGAATTAAAAACAAAGTAACAAACGTCGCTAGAAGTAATCCCCAACCTAGAGAAAGCATCATTTCTGCGAGCATTGAATCATAACCTGCAACTCCATAGGCAGTTGGGAGCACTCCCGCTACAGTCGTCAATGTGGTTACAACAATGGGCCTCAGACGTGTAGAGGAGACTTTTGCTATCTTCTCCATTGCCCCTTCATCATCATATTCAATGTCTTCTTCCAGCTTTGAGATCATTATTATCGCATCATTAACAACCACACCTATCATCCCAAGAGCACCTACAGCAGCAAAGAAACCATATACAAACATTCCATGCGCAAGTAGAGCATAAACAACACCAGTAAGTCCAAAGGGAACAATTGCCATGATTAAAAGTGGCGCTCCTAAAGAATTGAACATTATAACTAATATTATATAGATAACTCCGATTACCATAACGAGAGAAATAAGGAAGTCACCACCTGATTCACGTGTATCTTGAACTTCTCCAATGAATGTTATTACTGAACTTGGATAATCTTTAATAATTTTAGGGAAAACATTTGCTTCAAAGTTCTCGGCAACCTCTACAGGAGTAATAGCAACACCATCTTTAATATTTCCATATACGATCGTAGTTCTCTTATAGTCTTTTCGTTCAATTTTTGCAGGTTTCATAAATTGTTCAATAGTGACAACCTTATCTAGAGTGATAAAACCACCTGAATTATTTTCTATTTTTAATTTTCGAAGATTTACTAAATCAAACTTATTCTTTGCATCAACAGTAAGTCTTACCTCGACATCTTCATCACCTTTACTAACAGTATAAAGAATAGCACCTTCAATAAAGGCGCGAAGAGAAGTTGTAATATGCTGAGGAGATAGATTAAAGCGAACTAACTTTTCTTGATTGATTTTGAAATTATACTCTCTCTTTGTCAGAGGCTTTTCAATCTCTATATCTTTGAGTGCTGAATCTTCAGTCATATATTGCTTGATAAGTTTTGTAATTTCATCTCGTCTTTTATCATCATTTTCTTGAACTTGAATCTCTAGAGCAGAACCACTACTTCGCCCCCACCTAGACTTAAGAAAATTTACTCTAACAAGACCTTCTATTTTTTGAGATTCTTTCTTCCATTTAGAAATAAAGTCATTTAGCCCCATTTCCCTATCATCTTTATTAACTAATTCAACATTTATACTGGCCTGATTCTCTAAAGCACTAGACCCTCTTCGACTTTCTCCAATCTTTGACTGAACAGCTACAACACCATTTACAGTATCTGCAAGAAGCATCTCCTCAAGAGGTTCAATCAGTTTCGACATTTCGAATCGATTAATCCCTTTAGGCCCAATAACTTTTAAATTAACTTCTTTACCTTCCTCCCTAGGGAACATCACAAATTTCATCTTCGATTTGAATAAGTAACCAGAAAGACCAGAAATCAAAATAGCGGCAACTAGAACTAAGAATCTAAATCTAAGTAGTTTCTCTAATAGAACTGAAAACTTTTCTTCATACTTAAAAAACCAATCAGAGCTGAATCCTTTAATTTTAAATTTAGAGAAATAGCTTTTTCTTTCAAGTAAATGAGATGGCAAAATTGTTGTCGACTCTATAAGAGATGCAACTAACATAATAATTACTACAAATGGAATATACTCAACAAACTTACCAAAGAAACCTTCAAAGAATAATAGAGGGACAAAGGCCACACAGGTAGTTAATATACTTCCAAATACAGGCTTGAGTATTTCATATGTTCCGCCTACAGCAGACTCAATAGGAGACTCTCCTAGGTATCTTTTTCTTGAAATATTTTCTGCTACAACAATTGCATCGTCTACAACAATCCCCATAACAATAATTACTGCAGCAAGAGTCATATTATTTATCGTATAACCTACAAGGGTCATACTTATTACTGCAAAAGCAAGAGTGAACGGAATCCCCATACCAACCCATAGCCCTGACTTGAAGTCCAAAAATATAAAAAGAACAATAAATATAAGAACAAAACCAATTAGACCATTAGAAGCAACAATAGAGAGCCTATTCTTTACATCGTAAGATTCATCGTCCATAAGAATCACTCTTAATCCACTTTTTGAGTGTGTTCTCTTAAATTCCTCAACAAACTTAACAACACTCTCTTGAGCCGTCAGGATATCTGTAGAGTATTTCTTTTTTACATTTATAACGATACCTTCATGACCTTGAAGTTTTCTGATAGTAGTAGACTTTGTAAACTTAGGTTCTACGTTTGCAACTTCCCCAAGACGAACTCCTTTACCGGCATAGTTCCCCTGTAAGTAAAGTTCATCGAGACTTTTTTTATCTTCAAGTTCGTGAATCGCTGTTACTTTTGATTGCTCTTTATCTTCTAACGTTCCAAGCGGAACCCTAATATGGTTATTTTTTATAGTGCTAACTAGCCTATCAATTGAGAGGTCATGTTGATCAATCTTTATGGGGTCTAAGAGAATATGTAATTCAGGATCTTCATAGCCACTCTTATCAATGCCACTAACATCACTAAGAGTTTTTATTTGATTTTCAAAATTTAAAACCATACTCTGTAGCTTTTTTCTAGATTCGTAGTCAAGAGCACGAGCACCTTCGAGGTAAAAGCCTACATCTATAATTGCTTTTTCAGTTGATTTAAACTGTCTAAAATTTGGAGTATCAACCTCCATAGGTAGATTTGCTCTCAAAGTAGCATCTTTAATGTCTTGTACTACTTCTCTATAATCAGCAGCATCTTCATCAATAACAACACTAAAAGAAGAAGATCCTGTAGAGGAAGTAGTTAAAATTTCTTCTATCCCTGAAACTTCTTTTAATTCATCTTCTATCGGCTTTGTTACAAACAACTCAACGTCTTCTGCCGCAGCTCCAGGATAAGAGGCATTAATACGAATCCAATTACTTTCAAATTCTGGCATCTCCTCTTTTCCAATTTGATTCCAAGCAAAGAGTGCCATTAAAAAAGTACCAATAAAGAGTATATTTGATACTAGGTGATTTTGCGTAAAGTAATTAATTATAGATTTCATTTATGCTTCTTTGATAATATGGATATCTCTTTGAGGAAAAGGGATCGAAATATTTTCTTCTCTAAACCTTTTATCTATAGCTAATCTAACATTTGAAAGAGTCCCTCTATTGTCCCAAATGTCATTTATCCAAACAGCAAGACTAAAATCTAGGGATGAATCTCCAAAGTTTTCAAAAAATACTTTTGGTGGAGGATTAGTTAGAATACCTGTAGAGTTTGATGCTATGTCTAGTAGAACATCTTTAACTTTCTCTGTGTCACTACCGTAAGCAACACCTACGTTGACTGTCATTCTCATATTAGAACCAGTAAAGCTTTGATTGATTACTTGCTCAGAGATAAATTGGCTATTAGGAACAATTATAGCGACGTCGTCTCTAGTGTGAATTAAAGTCGACCTAGCACCTATTTCAACAACTTTTCCAGATGTATCTTTTACTGAGACAAAGTCCCCTACCTTTATTGGTCTTTCTAGAAGAATAATAAGGCCGGAGATAAAGTTTTGAGTAATATTTTGGAGTCCAAACCCAATCCCAACCATAAGTACTGCACCAAGTGCAGCTAAAGATGAGAAAGAGATCCCTACGGTATCTAATGTAATCATAATACCTATAAAGAGAACTATATAACGAGAGATTCTAACGATTGAGCCTCTCACTCCGGAATCAATCTGCTTATCAATAAGAATTTTATCAATAAATCGCTCCGACATTTTAGCTAGAGTCGTTGTTAAAAAGAAAACACCAATAGCTAAGAATATCGACATTAGGGAGATTTTATTACCACTGATTTCAAAAAGAGACATTGAAAGATATTCAAATGTTGTTTTAATCCACGTCATTTCTATTCCTTTAGACAAATGACCCTCATTCTATCTGGGTCAGTTGGACGGCTTTCACTTCTATGTGAGTTAGGTATAAATTTTATAATTTCATCTACTCGTAAGTAAACAATTTTCAGGCCAGATTCGATAATTATTTTTTCAATATCCCTAGCAGGAAGGATTGTTCTAATGGCCAATTCGTCTTGATAAAGAATAAATGTTTCATCATTATAAAATTGGTTCTCATCAAAGCACATTTCTCTTGAACTACACATTACTTCTAGGAGAAATGAACCACCTGGATTTAATATGTTAAAGATATTCTCAAAGTAGGTTTTAAATGACTCGACTCCTACAGTGCAGTGGAGTAAGTGAGAATCTAAAATAAGGTCCCATGAAGCTTCTGGCCTAAATTCTAAAAAGTCAGATTGATAGACTTTTTTTTTCGATATCTTGCTTAGATACACTACAGCACTCTTACTTAGCTCTAGCCCCTCAACATCCCAGTTACAATCTTTTGAATTTACATGAAAGCCTAAACCACAACCAATTTCTAAATATGAAACCTCTCCGCAACCTCTTAGAAAGTTAGATTTAAAGAAATTAAGTAGTTCAATCAGGGAATCATTTGGTTCAAAGCTGTAACTATCTGTTATTAGGCTTTGATACATCTCTTCGTATATTTCCATTAATAAATAGTAACAGATCTTAATCTGTAATATTTATGCAAAGCGCAACAACAACTTTAATTGCGCACGTAAAACTGGCATAGTGATTGCTAACTAACTACCCATCACCCCAATAGAAAGAAACGGACATCTTCTTTAGGGACAAAATGAAACTAAACTGGTGTCTGTTTGCTACTTTGAGTCATCTTTCAGACTTATTGGCACCAAGATTGAGGAGAAAAATAGTAATGAAACAATTAACAACGCTGAAGAACTCAAAAATAACCACGTCAATCACGTTGGCATTACTCTTTGCCCTCTCACCACAAGTCTTAGCAGACAAGCCTAACTGGGCCAATGGATATGTAGGTAATGTAAGCTTTAAAATAAGTGATGATAGTGACCTACAACAGAGAATTAGAAAGGTTGAAGTTACTAAGAAAGCTTACGCGCAGTCTAAATCAAAATTAGATAAGCAGCAAAAAAATGTAGACCAACTACAAAAAAAGAAACAATCATTAGCAAAAGATATAAAGAAATTAACTGATGAAATTTCTAAAAGTATTAGCCTTAAGTCAAAAACAGAAGCTGAAGTTAAAAAAAATAAGTCCAATGTCCCTAAAGTTAAAAAGAACTTAACTAATGCTAATAACCAACTCACTAAAAAGAAAAATGAGCTAAATAAAGCAAACACAACCCTGGCCAATAAAAAGAAGCAACTCACAAAACAAGAAGCTTCATGTACAGAGTCTCCAACACCTGCTTGTAAGAAAAAAGTTAATGAGCTTAAACAAGATATAAAAGTTTATAGTACAACTATTGTACAACTAAAAAAGCAATCAGATGCCTTAAATAAGAAAGTGACAACGATAAAAAATAATCTAAAGTCATTGAACTCTAAAATAGCCAATCAAACAAAGAAAATCAGTGAACTAGACACTGAAATAACAACTAAGAATAAAAAAGTTGTTGGTAATAAAAATGAACTAAAGAAAAGTACTCAGCAAGTGAAAGTTGCTCAAAATGCGCTAAACGCATCAAAGAAAGAAACTAAGAACTTAGCTGCAGCACTTGAGTATGCTGAAATTGATCGTCAAACATATAGAAAAAGAATCATAGCAAGAGTTTTAGATGCAAATAAGAAAGGTGCAAATGAAGGATCTCTTGACGGTGAATCTGATGGAAGATACCTATCTAATAGACTCGGTACACACCACGGCCTAAGAGATGGTGAATATGACGGACTGAATGATGGAACTAGAGACGGTCAGCAGAGACAAAGAGCTATTGGTTATCAAGAAGGTCAACAAGATGGTGCAGCAAGAGCGAGCCAAGAGGGTACTGACACTGGAACACAGGAAGGTACATATGCTGGAAATATCGATGCGGCCAAAAAAGCAGGAACTACTGACGGAATAAATAGAGCAAACGCTTCTGATGCTGTAGCTGTTGGTGCAAACCAAGGTGCAGCGGCCGGAATGCAAAGAGCAATTCAAACAGGTAAAGCGATTGGAACTCAGAATGGACAACAAGAGGCAATTAATAAATTTGAATCAAGATCATTAGATCAAAAATCTGTATCAGGTTCATTTGCAGGAGCATTTGCTAGAGTTGTACCAAGCTTTCCAAGAAGCCACCAAGGTAGAAACTTTAATCCAAATGGAAAGTATGCAAGAAAGATCGTTGAGCAAGCATTTAAAGATGGCTACAAAACAAGATATAAAGGAAGACTTCGTTCAACATACGAAACAGTAGTCCCTAGAATCTACAACGACACTTACCAAGATAGCTATGATGATAACTACGAAGATACATTCTCTAGAGCATACCCTTCTTATAGACAAGCCGGATACAATCAAGGCGAGTCAGACGCATACAATAGAGACTATGGAATGCACTACGACAATGCTTATAACCGCTCTAGAACTGAGTTTAGCTTAAACCCTAATACGTCATCTAATGAATATAAGTCTACTTATAAGCAAGTAGAAGAAAGTGCGTATCAATCTAGATACGAAAGCTTAAGAGCAGCTCAGTACTCAAAAGTTGAAGCAGAAACTTTTAGCTCAAATATTAATGAGCAAACAGAAATTTATAGAGCAAAGAGACATGCTTCTGTTGCAAATGTATATACAAATAACCCTGTACTTAAATTTGTTTCATCTTCTATTGTAGACGGTGGAGTAAATGGTGTTGCGGCAAACGACGGTGTATATCAGCCAGGAGAGACAACTCTCCACGATCTCGTGATACAGAACTTTGGAGACAAAGAAGCTAAAAATGTTACTGTAGTTATGCAAGATGGGTCTAAGTCAACGATCCCTTCTATTCCTGCAAAATCAATCACGACAATAAAGGGAGCAGCGAAGTCAAAAGTAAGTGCATCTCTTGGGTCTACAGACACTAAAGTATTAAATGTCTATTCGACACTAACAGCTGAAGCGGCCATCCAAGGTAGACACTTTGCTAACCAATCACAAGGAAAGGTAAACTCTGGAGACAGAAAAGTACAAAGAGTTAACTACCCTCTCTCTCTTACTGGTCTTTCAACAAATGGAACATTGATCATAGGACAAAATAATACAATGAGTGTTAATTTAGTTAACAACTCAAAGAGAGACTATGCTGGAGAATTGAAAGTTGAGGTTCAGGCAAATGCAAAATCTAAAATCATTACAAAAGAGTTCAACTCTGTTGCAAGCCTAAAGTCATCTACGACTCTAAAGGATTCAGTAGTAAATGTATCAAGCGAAGATGATATCTACACACCGATCACATTTAGTGCCAAAGTATCTAAAAATGGTGTAACCCTAGGTACGCTTAGTCAGAATCTAGTAACGATGGCCAAATCTCCTTATGTAGAAAAGAGTGGAAAGCCAGTTGTAGTAGCAAACTCTGATTACTCTTCTAGAGACCTTGTAGACCTACTTTCAACAATGGGTGGTTTAAAAGGTGCAAGTGTACTTGATACATCACTTAAGTCTTTAAATAAGTCTCCACTTGCTAATGGAGTAAACGGTAAGACGTTACTACTTCTTGAGAAAGGAGCATTAAAAGATATTGACGGAATGCTCAAAAAATCAAAAGCTTCAACTGTTGTCTTAATTGATGAATTACAGAATGGGCTAAATGGAGTTAAATCAATCTCTACATTTAAAAATGCTGAGAGCTTTAACTTTAATGTGTCAGGTGTAAGTAAAAACACTAAGGTAATGTTTGCAAATCCAATGAGAGCTTCAGGTTTAAAAACTGCAGTTCCTGTTCTTGCATCAGATATTAAGTCTTACAAAAATTACTTAGCACTTGCTGAACTAATGAAATTATCAAATGACCAAATCCTAAAGAAAATAGAATCATCTGTTACAAAGAGTTCATTCTTTTCACCAACTGTTGCAAACAAGCAACTAATGCAAGTTGGAATTATTAGAGGAATTGATGAAACAATGAGAATTAACAAGCACTACGACCTAAGTGGAAGTGGACTTGGAAGAGATAAAGATATTGCAAATCTACTTAAAGATGACAAATCTCTTTTCCACAACAAGCTTGGTGATTTAGTAGACGGTAGAGCAAAAGATAAAAATATTTCACTATTTCTTTTTGCACACGATTTCTACTATACTATGAGAAACGCTCTTAAGTCTTACGACCCTATTGAAGACAGAGTTAAATTTGCTATCCAAAATAGAATGTTTGGAGCACTATTTATCTCAGCAGCTTTAAAAGATGTTGATAAGAGTTACAAAGCACTGAAGAAGTATGACAAGAATCTTTATAAAAGAGTTTCTAACGACAAAGGTATGCATGCTCCATTCAAAATGGCAGAAGAAAGAGATTAGAAATATAATATGGGGGGGATTCATTTCCCTCCTATTCTTAATCCAACCCCTTCTTGCTTCACCTTTAAAAATAGCAATTCTTGACACTGGTTTTTGTCTAGAAAAACTAACCCCTCCTAAAAACATTACTCTTCATAAAAGTATCGATTTAACAAAAAGTAATAACTTCGATTGTAATAATTTAAGTAAAGAAAATAGAAGACTGCATGGAAACTGGGTTCTTAATCAATTTCTAAAAGAGGTCAAGACATCCAAGCCAATTGAAATTAGCCCTTTTATTGTTTTTAATAAAAATGCAAAACAAGAGTCGACATCGTGGCTTGAGGCGTTTAAGAAGCAAGAAGATTTTCATCTTTTTATTATTGCAGCAGGAATTAGAGATGTTGAGAAGTTAAACCCTATTGAAATAAAAACGCCTCTCTTTGTAGCAGGAGCAACAATAGGTAGAGGGATTGGTTATAAAACTGTGCTCTGGCCACAAAACCAATTTAAAAATCCTTTAGTATTTACCATAGGAAGTTATTCTATGGCGGATGAAGATTTACCAGCAAGACCTGACTACACACTAATCAATTCATCTCAAATGAAGTTCTTCCTTTCTGCTGGAGATATGAAAAGTTCTTTTAATGGTTCAAGTATGGCCACTGCAACAGCAGCGGCAAGATCAGTAAATTATTGCTACAAGAGTTTTCTAACAAAGAAAGATGTCGAAAGCTGCCTTAAAAAAAGTTCTAAATCCATTGATATTTTCAACGATACGCAAAAGCTTAAAATACCAACCCTTTAAATCTTAAACTACTCTTCTTGTCCAATTGCTTTCATCCACTCATCCGTAGGAGGAATAAGCTTTCTCTTACTTAAATCAAATAATCCAAAAGCAATAATCATTTTAGAGGCGATTGTTCCATCACTCTTTACCATACTCTGCTCCATCTCCATCACAAGAGGATTTTTCATACCGAGTACTTTTGAGTGAATTGTAATATCCTCTCTATTTTTTAGTTCTGCTGTAAATTTAATGTTTAATTCTAGAACAACAGGTCCAACTTTCTTTTCTTGAATCTCTCTAAGTCCAAAGCCACCTTTTGTAATAAAGTCCCATCTCGCCTCTTCATAAAGGGCCAGATAAATAGCATTATTAACGTGTCCAAATGTGTCGAGGTGCTTTTCTAAGATTGTGACAGGGTACTCAAAAGAAATCATATACTTAGTCCTAGGGCCTTTATAATGGCAACTAAAGTTGTCATATAGTTTTTAAAATAGATCATCTATATGATCTTTTAATTTCTTCAAAATGTAAATTATTTCAAGTGTTTGTCTAGTTATTTACACTATATTCGACTACTCAATTTAAGAAATCCTAAGAAATAACCGACAAGTTTCGTATAATATACTGAGGTATAAACTTAACTGGTTAGAACTTATGAAAAATCAATCTTCTAAAAATTTAAAGCTCATCTTCATTCTGCTAGCACTTAGCTCAGAAGCATTTTCAGCTAATGAAACTAAGCCTATTATTCCAAAATCAAGTGCGCACTATGATGAGAAGCAAAAGTCTCCTAGCAATGCTCTCTATGGAGCGGCCATTGATAGTTGCCAGACAATTTCCGATAGCTGGAAGAATAATAGTAGAACTATAGACTTTCAACAATACATGAATATACAACTAGCTAAGGCAGCTAAAAAGGCAGAGGAAAGACTATTCGAAGAAGGTGCTCAGGAGGAAATTGAAAACTTTTATTACTCCAAAAACGATAAATATAAAGAGTACATTACCGCTTTCGAGAAAAACCAAGTCCCTCAAGAGGAAGAATCCGATGGATCAACATATCCAGAGCCAAGAAGATTTAAGGGCTTTGTTGATAACAGACACTCAGCTTACTCAGCCTATGTTGAAGCTGGAAATGATGCTTTAGAGAAAATTGAAGAATGTATAGCCTTACATACGGTTATTACAAAAGGTCCAGCAAATCGTGAAATGGACTTTTCTGATTATAATAAGAGCCAGACAGCACAGTCTTATGATGGAAAGTTAAAATGCTCTAGTGTTGGTTATGAAACTCAAGATTATAAGGCATGCTCAGATGCCACAACATTTTACGATGCAGTCTTCCTTGGAAGAACCGCTGTTGAAACAGTTCAAAGTTTTCAATACATGGATAGCTCAATGGATATCCAAACTGAAATGGCACAGAATTCTCAAACTGATGCAACAGCTGGCCTAAAAGCACAACAACAAGATATTCAAGTAAAAGCAAATATGGCCCGGACAAGAGCAGCAACAGAAACAGCAGCCGTTGGTGCCCTCTGGGTAGCAATGGAGAAGATCCCAGAACTTGAATCCCTTTATCAAGAGTGTGAAAGTAGCATAGAAGCAGATATGTACAAGAGTGCTTATGCTACAGTTTCAAACCTTTATATTGAAAATGTAAAAGCTCTAGAAACTAGCCTTCAAATTACAACAAACAAAGCATCAATTGATCTAGACGCCAATCTTGAAAAAAGGCGACTTGCTGCCTGCAACCAATATATTTACAACACTGGTGGCGGTGCAAATCACGCTCTTATTCAAAACTCAGGAGCGAGACAAATTATTCAACAAGCTCTAATTGACTCAGGTGTTAATATTGCGACGATGCTAGGAACTGCTGAAATTTATGATAAGCAGGCAAGTCGTGTTGGTGATGCTATTAAGCTCGTTGATGATTACGATCCAGAATCTCTGGCCTATGACTCAGAGGACCTACTAGCTACCGAATGTCAGGTTAACCCTAATTCAGAGAATTGTGTTAGTGCCCAATATGAAAGAGGTGTTGATTATCACAACGATGGAATTAGCGTTAATGGAATGCAATTTGCCACTTCAGACTCAACTCTTCCAATAGATGAGTATGAGAGAAATACTGATGCAGCTACAGACAATACAAATAGAACAAACACTATTGGTGGGATTGGCTCTACTGTTGACCCTGTTGATAAGGGAGGTGGCCTGGCCGACTCTCCTATAGGCGCAGCGTCGGTTTCATCTACAGGTTCTAATGGACTTGGTTCAGGAGGAGGCGGCAGAGGCGGTGGCGGCGGCGGAGCTTCAGCTCCAGCAAATGGATCAGCTAGTACAGGTGGTCAAGGCGGAAGCTCTCCATACGTTGGAACTTCTAAGAAGCTATCTTACTCTTCAGGTGGAGGACTAAGCTTTAGTTCTGGCTCTAAGAGAACTGCCTCTAAGACTAAGGCCGAAAATCCATTCTCTAAACTATTTGGAAAGAAGGATGCTAAGAGTAATGGTGTTCTCAATTTTAGAGGTGTTGCCTCTGATGTAGGGACAAAGAATGGGTCAATTTTTCAAATGATTTCAAAGAGATACTCAGCAGTGAGCAAAGACAAAAGACTTGAAGAGTACCAGAAAGTTAATGAATAATTGCTCTAATATACTGTAATTAATACATAAAGCATCATGCGTCATAAATCCTGTGGTATAAAGATTTAGTTAATATCACAGGAGTCTTTAAATGAAGAACAAAGCAGTAATCCTTGCGGCCTTACTTACTATATCTAATGTCTACTCTTCAGAGATAGATCCATTTAATAATAGATCTACTCCTTTGGAAGACTCTCTTACAGCAGTAAACACAAAAGCTAATTCTTTGATGAAAGAAGCTCTATCAGAGCTCAATGAGAAGAATCATAGCTGCTCAGAGAAAAAGCTCTATAAGAAAATGCGAAAAGTATTTAGAAATCAATACACCTCTACGTTTGGAAAGTGGATTGTTAAGACTGATACACTTGATAAAATGACTACGAATACAAGTGAGTCTATTTATAAAGAATTTAAATGGTACCAAGCTATAATTCCAGGACTGTGGGCCAAGATTAATGATCCAGCAGGACAAATTATCAATGTCGGAGGCGTACTTGTTGGGACAGATAAGTTTGAGCACTTCTCAGGTTCTGGATATTTATACTTTAAGAAGTACTACCTAAAAGGAAAGACTCTAGAAGACGCTATGAATATTGGTTATAAAGCTGAAACAGGCATAATGGGTGCCACTATGACAGGAGTCATGAGCTTCGGTGATATGGTTGCCAACTTTAATGGAATGCGCTTTTGGAACACTATGCTTGGTAAGAATGTAGATGTGCTTACAAAAGAAGAAGTATCCCCTTACCTTTCATGTGTTGATAATAAGTGGGAGATCCAAAGAGAAGTGGACTTCAGTGAATATATTGATCACGCATGGGATGAGGGTATTAATTGTTCTTGGATGAGGACTGAGAGCCTCCTTAGAAAAGTGAAAGATAGAATTCAAGAGTATAACGATAAGACAGGAGAGAACTTAGGTTGTCCTCTTAACGTAGAAGCACTTGAGAAAGATGGAGAGAAATACAAAGACCTTCCAATTCAAATAATTAACTATGATGGGCTGCAGGCCTTAAAATCAATGAAAGACTAGGGCCAATTAAGGCCCTTCTTTTTTTCATGGTGCCATTCAGGTATCAAGATTACAGCAACTTACATTTAAATAACTTGGCACACCTTTTGTACTAATTAAGTCACTATCCATTGTTTAAAGGAGTCAAACAATGAAGAAAAGTGACTATAGAATAAAGACCAAAGTAAAATCTGCGAATTGGAAGCTGCCAGTTGGACTCCTATCGCTAAAACTATTCACTTATTGGGCACTTACAATGGGTGATTGGCTAGTAAAAATAAGCTAAACATGAATGACTTGGGTTGCCAATGTCTCCTAGAAACGTATAGCATAGTCAAAGGAATGACAGTTTGAAAGACAATCAAGGAAAACTTATTTTGATGGAAGAAAACATTAGAAATTTATTAACGAGTGAATTGCATTGTGTATGGTCTTATTTTGAAAGACTGACTCATGCAATAACAGATCTTTCAAAAATTGAGCAGCTGCCTGAATCAAAAGAGCTAACTCAAAAAATGAACTTTGATATCGTTGAGCTTCTAGAAGTTCATGTATTTTCAAAAGAATTCATTAATGAAACTGTTAAAAGTGTTTCTCTAAGAGAGCTTAAATATAAGTGTAAAGACACAACAGAATTATTAGAAAGAATGATTCGTCTTGATTTAAATAGTGATAAGACACTAGATACATCAGTTAAGTTCATCAACCTACTCTATGAGTATGCTTATGAGTGGCATAATCTACTTTCGGACTTTTCAGAACTTAGCATTCAACTACCAAGAGTAAACTTAATTGAAGCTATAATATCCACGCCAAAACATGTAATGCAACTAGATGAAGAGATCAACGCTTCCTTAAAAGAGGAAACAGAAGAGCTCCTAGAAGCTGAACCAAGAATTCACAGTAGTGGATTCTCTATCATAGATGGTGGAGCACAAGTAGATGTTGAGTTCATGGAAGATGAAGACTTTGATGAAGATGACGACGAGAATGAAGAGGGTCTAGAAGACAAGATCATTCCACTTTTCAAGCTTAACAAAGATAATATTATTCGTTTTCAAGGTGCAGGACTTGGCTCTATTGGGAGTCTAGAATGGCAAAGAGATAAGAAGTACGACAAATTGCTTCATGATGGACATGAAGCAGTTTTCGAAAAAGACTTTGCAGTTGCACTAGATAAATTTACTAAGGCACTAAACTACAAAGAAACAGCTGAGGTACTTACTTTAATCGGCTGGGTTCACTCTCTTGAGGGTAGACTAGATAAAGCAAAGTCATACTGTCTAAAGGCGATTCAAAGTGATGCAGACTACGGTCCTCCGTATAACGATCTTGGAACTTACCTACTGACTGAAGGTCAGCTAGAAGAAAGTCTCAAATGGTTTGAGATGGCGAAAAAGGCCATTAATTATCAAAATAGAGAGTATCCTTATATCAACTCTGGCCGAGCATATATGAGTTCAAAGAACCTTCCAAAAGCATTGGAAGAGTTCTCTAAGGCGCTTACCCTGGCCCCTTATCATGAAGAGCTACATGCAACAGTTGAGAGACTTAAGAAATCTATTCACTCTGCGTCAACAACAAATGATGAATTCAAAGTAAACTGGCAAGGAACTGCTGAGCCAGAAAGTACAGATTTAGACGACTCTCCACTCAACTAGTGATATAATTGCTGACATAATTAATTTTTAAAAAGGTTAAATATGTCAGCAGTAAAAAGAAAAGATCTAGAAAAATTCCTCAATAATCTTTTGAACATTTATGAATTTCAAGACTATGGGCCCAACGGTTTACAGATTGAAGGTAGCGACGAAGTTAAGAAAGTTGCTTTCGCAGTTTCTGCTACTAAGCACTCTATAAATGAGTCAGTCAAGGCCGGAGCTGATGCTCTCATTGTTCATCACGGACTTTTCTGGAAGTTTCATGGAGTAAGGACATTAAAAGGACCATTTGCTAAGAGAGTCTTCCCACTTATTAAAAATGATATCAACCTCTTTGGTTATCATTTGCCGCTTGATGCACATCTAGAGGTTGGAAATGCAGCGGGAATATCTAAGCAGCTTGAGATGACTGATATAAAGCCATTTGGAGACTATAAGGGCTCACCTACAGGCTTAAAAGGTAAACTACCAAATGAGATGACTAGAGAAGAGCTTGCTAACAGTCTAGAGTCCTTGCTCAATCATAAAGTAATCTATTCAGTCCCTGAGGGACAAGAGTCTATTAAGACGCTTGCCATTATTACAGGTGGTGCAAATAGTGAGTGGGCACAAGCGATGAGAGAAGGCGTAGATGCTTACCTCACAGGAGAGATGAGTGAACATGACTGGCATGAGAGTGCTGAAGCAGGGGTCACAATGTTTGCTGGCGGTCATAATGCGACGGAGCAGTTTGGTGTCCAACAATTGATGGAAAGTGTTGAAAAGAAATTCTCACTTGATTGTATATTTATAGAAAGTGAAAACCCTGCATAAAGGCGATAAGGAGTACTCGTGCTCCTTGCCTGCTCACTTTGAATAAATTCCATTAATACAAAAAAACTAATAAATATTTGTTTAAAAAATGAGAAATAAAGAATATAACCCCCCTAGTTTTAACTAGCGGAGCTTATATGAAGAACTTTTTGGCCATTGCTGTATTACTCTTTTCTTTAACCTCAAATGCAAGTATTGCTTTCACTGTAGAAGGCGAATTAAAAGAAAACCTAGAAGAAGATAACGACCTAGTTCAATTTACTCTATTAAGTGAAGGCCAAAAGGCAAAGGTCACAAATGTAGATCATGCAATCACAGGATGCCGAATAGGTCTTTTTGAAATCGTTAATAACTATTATCCACAAGATACATATTCACTCTTAGAAGTTTATGCATGCTATGAAGAGGCCAAGGGAGAATTTAAAGTCTGTCCTGAAATCTATCAACCAGTATGTGGAATTTCACCACAACAAGAGTGTCTAAACGACTTCTGCATTCAAATGCTTCCAGCGCCTAGAACCTATGAAAACTACTGCGTACTTCATAATGCCAATGCAGCATTTATTGAATTAGGTGAATGTCAGGAAGACTAATTATTTATAAAGTCTATAGGTAAAGCTCCCATGTGGTGGAGCTTCTCCATATTCTTTGGAGTAATACCAGTTCCCACAAGCTTTCCATCTTCATGAGTAGCAATAGTTTGAGAAAGTATATTATTCCCCTCCATGCCTGTAATTTCTTGAATAGTTTTTAATATTCTATTTCCCTCTCTATCTCTTGAGAGTTGGAAAATAAAGTCTACAGCTGTACTCATTTGCCTTCTAACAACATGAAATGGAACATCATAACCAGACATTAGAAAGAGAGTCTCCATTCTACTGATGCACTCCCCTGCTGAGTTTGCATGTAAAGAGGTCATACTACCATCATGTCCTGTATTCATTGCTTGAAGTAAATCAAAGAGTTCACCTCCACGAATTTCTCCTAAGATAATACGATCAGGTCGCATTCTAAGAGTATTTTTAACAAGATCACGAACAGAGATATCACTTGCTTCAACCTTACTGCCGGACTCTAATCTTACAAGGTTAGGCATTGATAGATTTAACTCTAGAGTATCCTCAATAGTAATGATTCTTTCAGCAGGACTTACTTCTTTTAGAAGTAGATTCATAAAGGTTGTTTTCCCAACGCCAGTTCCACCAGAGATAATGATATTCATTCTTGCAGATACTGCTGCTTTCATAAATTCAATCCAGTGAGAGTCAATACTAAAGATCCCAGGAGAGCTATCGAAGTCCGTAATAGTTCTTATATATTTTCTAATTGAAATTGAAGGAAATCCACTAACAAAAGGCTCTATAATAATATTAATTCTTGATCCATCAGGAAGACTACCATCTAAAATAGGGCTTTGCTGATTGCAGACCTTTTTATTGTAGTCTGCTATTTCATCAATAAACTTATATATGTCCTGCTTTGTTAGTAAAACATTTAATTGGATAAACTGCCCTGCTCTCTCTACAAAAACATTCTTTGGGCCATTAATGACAATTTCAGTAATTCCTTTCTTTGTGTTTAAATCGTTAATTAATTTCCAGACTGAGTTTTCATTTGTCATAAATATCCTATATATCTTCTTTTATAAAAATTTCTTTTTCATTGATAGAGCTTCCATAGGCCAAGAAATTATTTGCCATCAAGAGCTTCTGTTCTTCACTTAACCTTTCATAAATATCTTCATATCTCTCGCCATTTAATATAAGAGATTTAACAGTATCTAACTCAAGGAAATATATTAAATGTTTTATTAGAATAACGAGTAAATCAATCTTTACAGTTCTGGCCGAGGATAGCTTTAATACCTCAAGAACATCATTGATATCAAAACTATTTGCAGAAGTAGATTTACCTAAGAGATTCTGCTCAATTGAAGACACTTTCAAATAAAATCCTAAAAGAAAACTTCTAGAGTATCCACCTATAGAAAAAGGCTTTAGCAGGTCTTCAAACCCTAAGATTCCATAGCAATTACCAGTCTGCACAGAGGTTGGAAACTCTCCGCTAATTAAATTTTCAATATACATACATGAAAATCTATCTCGAATACCATGCCATCCAGATGACTTTAAAACTTTATCAACATTACCACTACTATCTATATCTTTGAATATCTGCCTAAAGAGAAGATACATTCCCTTGCGTTCAGTAATATATTGTTGAAGTTCAGAAAAACTCTTTCCTGAACTTTGCATACTAGACTTTAATAGATGAGTATAGTCATCCGGTAAGTTTGCAAAATGATATTCCACCGATTACCTCTTTATTCTTTTATACTATTCTAACCCTTTAAAATTTGGGCAACAAGTGACGACTATGTTTCCTATTTAAAAATGTTATAATTCAGTAGAGGTTTGTATGAGAATACCTATTTATGAAGAGCTAATACTTGACAATTATTCAGTGGAATATTTGAAAGATATTATAAAATCATCGAAGATTGGATCATTGCCAATGTATTCCAGTCTTCACAATATACCTAATGCAGAGAAGCCTCTGGTTATTTCAAATATTGAGATTGCTCTAAGAGAATTACAAAAGAGTCCCTACTTTCCATATCCCTACTACATAGTGAGTGATTACAATCTTAAGAGTGCCGAAATTGAAATCTTTAACTCTGTAGAAGAGCTTCCATCTCATTATTTTAAGAAATCAAAGAGATTGAAAAACAAAGAGCTTATGCTCTTAAACAAAGTTAGTGTAATCTGTGAAAAAGTAAGCAATATGCAAATTTATAACAAACAGAAAGTTATAGATAATTCATCCCTTGCACAGAAGGCACTATATAAGAAAACAAAGGAATTAAACTTCTACGAAGAGGTCACATCAATTATTCAAAAAAGTGAGAATTAAAAAGTGGTAAAGAAGAAAGTTATCTCTAGAGAGCAACAAAGAGATATGAAAGGTTTTGAAGAGATCATGGATCTTGTTGCAGATGATAATGAAAAGCTTGAGATAGAAAATCAAAAGAAGAAGTCAGACAAAGTGAACGACTCTTACCAATTATACAATTTTCTAGAAGATGAATCGAACAGACTCGAAAAACTATCTCAATTCTTTGGAACTAAAATAAGTAATTTCGAAGACTATAATCAAACGGAATATATCAAAAAGAAACAGAGTGAACAAAAAACACTGGTAAAAAGTGAGCTTGCAAAGTTTCAATCAAAAGAAAATAGCCCTCTAAATATGCACTTAGGAAGGCTATTCAACTCTCTCTTTTAATGGAACAAGCTCTAACGTTGCCCTTAAGAATTTATCCTGGCACGCTAAGACAATATGTGTTCCTTCTTCAAATTCATTGATATCAAGGTATTTACAGTTCTTAGGTAGAGAATAACTTGCATAGATTGGTGCAGAAAACTCACCTTCAGAATATACCATGGCGTAAATACGACTTCCATATATCAAGGTGGAATCAACAAGTATCCCTCTCGCCTTACTATCTTTTAGAGTAATGTCCACTTTCTTAAAAGTTTCAGAAAAGCTAACTCCTGGAAAACTACTCTCTCTATTAATTGGTAATTTTTGAGAGTTTCCAGAAGATCCTATAGCATGAATAAAATAACGAGATTCAAGTAGAACTAAGTTATCATCATAACTTTTAGAAAAATCGAAGATATCTATTATAATATCTCCCCAGCTATCAGTTTTGAAGTTATGAACTTCTCTCTCTCCAGAGAAGTCCCAGAATACAGTACGTAGATCCTGTCTAGAATTAAGTGCAAATGAAGCGTTATACTGATCACCAGAGAATCTAGAAACAATCGTACGATTTGAATCTAAGCTTAGACCATAGAAGAATATCTCTTCAATCGAATAATCGTTCAAGCTTGAATAATTAATATGAAAGTATCTCTTAGAGAACTCACTACCAGATACAAGGATGGCCTCAAGAGAAGTTGAATACTTGTCTTGCTCTAATAGATGATCAAAAGTAAGTACATCTCTCCCCATTATAGAGAATTTCTTTTTAAAAACTTCTAGAGTAGCTAATGAAGAAAGTGTTCTAATCTCTAGATCAACTCTACCATCTTTTAAGCTTGGTTTCAGAAAATATGGTTTGTTAGAGGATACCTCATCTGGGATACGGTCTAAAATATCTCTAGAGTTATCTTGTTCTGGCATTAGCCAGTCCTTCATGTAAGCAGGAACCTTAACTTTTCCAAACCCATCAAAAGCTACATTTAAATACTCAAATCTAATTTCACCATTTGCTAAAGGAAGACCTTCAAAAGTAGAAATCTCTAAAAACCATTGAGACTTATCGCTATAAAGTGGACTTCCATCAGAGTTGGCAAAAGTTAAGACTAAGTGCTTTTGTTCTTTAGATAGAGAGTAAACCATATAATCTTCTCTACCATCATTATTAAAATCGTTCTTAATAACGCTTATAATCTTTCCAACTTCATCGAATTCAATTTTCACATTACTTGAACCAGTCAGTTTTACTTTTGAAACTTCAATAAGTGTTTTATCTACTTGCTCGGATTTTCTCTGAACGTAGTAATCGATTGACTCTGAATGATACTTATTAGATATAACCTTTCTTAGTCGAGTAGACAATCTACCATTTGAGTTCACAAGAACTTCAGAATCCTTAAATTTTAACTTTTGAGTAACTTTACCACTAACTTTAAGCATATCTCTTACAATAGCTATTTCATGCTCAAAAGACTTGTCTTCCCATTCAATATTTAAAATAAGATGAGAAGATGTTTTGAAATCTTTAATCTTATCTTCAACTAGAATAAGCGTCTCTTTTGAATCAGAGACATTCTCATAAGAATACTCTTTAGAAAATACAGTCTTACCATTAACTGCATCTTTCAAAGATAGAGAAAAAGCTAGCTTTGGAATAGAAGTCATTAAGGACCTGACAGGGATATTAAATTTAAATCCACCATCTTCTTCTATCGTAATATCAGTTAAAGACTTGAACTTGAAAAGTGGAAAACCTGCTGCCACATTACTTTCAAGTGCCTTTTGAAAGTCTACTTTTCCAAACTTAACCTTTTTATTAGTGTTGCTCTGATTAGAGCCTTTAAATAATCTATACTTAATCTCATCAAAACTCATATTTTTATTTTGAGACTTAAAAAGAGCAACAAGGGCCGAAACAAAGGGGGCCGCTTGTGAGGATCCCTTCTTAATTTCATAGCCTGGAATTCTAAGTGTTCTTGACTCTAGGTTTCGAGGGTATGTACTCAGTATCCCCTCACCAGGTGCGATCAAGTCAACCTTACCACCAAAGTTTGAAAATTCAGGAATACTTCCCTGGTTGTCCATTGCTCCTACGCATATAACTTCGTCATAAGAACATGGATATACTGGAAGCTTCTTATTATTATTTCCTGCTGCAACAATAATCGCCACATTTCTTTTTATAGCAGTATCAATTGCATATCGAACTTTTCGAGTGTGAATTAGCTCTGGCCATCCAAGACTCAGGTTTATTACAGAAGCTCCATTACTTACAGCATAAGCAATTGCATCAGCTATTATATTAGTTATTACTTTCTTTTCATAAACAAAGCTCTTAACCTTAGAATTTAAAATCTTAAGGGGCATAATCTGAACATTCTTTGATGCCACACCCTTTATACCTATACCATTATTTTCTACTGCAGCAATAATACCTGCAACATGAGTTCCGTGACCAATATCATCTACAACATCGGCATTACCATCTAAGAAGTTCCATCCACGACAATCTTCATTCGCCATTTCTTCTTCTGTCATCGAACTACACTTTGGGTTGAGCCAGATATTATCTTTAAGATCTGGGTGATATATATCAACACCAGAATCAATAACAGCAACAATCACTTTTTCTTTTGGAGCTGTGAAGCTTGCAGGTATGTTTACATCCTCTCCATCAATTCCACGAACAAGCTCTCGAGTGAGTTCTCCAGTAGATCTAAAAACAGGTTGCCCACTATTTTCAATTCCCCACTGCATTTTAGAAAGCGGGTCATTAGCAAGACTATTAAGAGAAAATAAATACGATAGTATCAATAATAATTTCATTAAATACTCTCCCTTAACCATGAGCCGTTAAACTCATTAGACTGCATCTCAATTTTAGTACGGACCTCTTCAACAGGACCGTTCCAATACTTACCACTTACTTTTCCTACTGAGTTTCCATTAATAGGTTTAGTTAAGATGTCACTTTCTTCTCTAAATCCAGTAATCTGGCCATAGATAAAGATATTGTCTTCACCAATTATCTTTTTAAAGTCCTCAAAATCTAAGTAACTTTCATAAATATTCGCTAAATCAACCAAGCAAGATACGGCACTATCTTCATTTCGAGAGAACTTCTTTTGACATTTTTCTCTCTTATCAATGAACACCTGAAAATTACCACACTTTATCTTAGTGGCCACAGGAGCTCCATTAAGCCTAGAGGTTGAGCAGTGTCTTCTATTGTAATAGAGTCTTCTATATTTTCTGCTCATTTCCTTTATCGCATTTTCTTTAAAGTTTAAAATATTCCAAACACCTTTTTCGTAGATGTTAAGATTAACAAATACAGAGTACAGCTTTAGAGTTGTTGCATCATCAGCATCGTTTTCAGTAAATATTTCGTCCCCAAATTGCTCATTCATTTCTTGAATGACTTCTTTTAGTTTTTTCTCTTTAATCTTCCAACCTTCTTTCTTCACCTCAAGAGATAGGAATGTATCTGGATAGCGTTCTGTATTACTTTTATTTTCATCATATCTAGATTCGAATCTATAACCTTGAGTTGAACTGACCCCAGTAAAAGTTCTTGCAGGATTTTGCCATGGTTGATTACGAAGAGAGATATACTTTGTTATCTGATTAAAGTAGTAGTTAACTACATCGCGACCAAAGGCCCAGTTATTGGCACCAATCTGTTTTTCATAAGTATACTTATAGAATTTAGAAGTATCTTTATCAGGAGTAATGATATTTAGCTTTCCACTCTTTTTAAGCTTCTTCAGACGCCAATTTAAAAATGAATACTTTGTACTAACGTCTCTAAACTTATTCTCTATTCTATATGGTGATTGATAGTTATTTAGTAGTTCTTTATCACCATCTTGTAATAGGGCATTTAATGCGTTTACTCCCTTAAATAGATCAGGATTCTCAGTCAGGCTTGAGTTAATATTAACGTTGTACATTTCAACGTTATACTTACCTTTAGCTCGGCTAAAGTCTATTTTTGTAATTGGAATATGGTTATCTAAACCAAAAACAAAACCTAACTCTCCAAGTTCTCCTTTATCAATATAGACTTGAATGATATCTGCACTACTTCTATAAATATGGATTCTTTTAACTAATACTGATTTGCTTTCAAGAGTTAGAGACATCTTAGTATTTGCCCAAGTATATCCACCCTTGGCCATAAAGCTTGGAGTCAATCTTTCTGAAATAACTAAAGACTCACCTACACCAATATTCTTATTCAGCTCATCTATAATTTCATTTGTCTTCTCTTCTCTTATCTCTTCGTCAGTAATTTCACTTAATCTAGAGAGATTTGTAAGCTCTCTTTCAATGTCTTTTTTGAAAAGCGTAACAATCATATTCTTATACGGCTCTTTTAGAGATGCTTTTAGTGACTGAACTGGCTTTAAGTGAGTAAAAGTCTTAACGTAACTAAGTTCCCCCTTCAAAATAGCACTATAGCCGGAAGGTAGACCTTCAAACCCTACATTGGCACCAAGAGATACAGCAAAACCAAAAGTGTCTGCTGTCTGAACAAGGTCATCACTACCTTGATGATTCCCAACAACAACATCTCTTGAAAGAATTAAACTTCCATTAAGTATAGGAGAGAACCATGCCCCTACTTTTTGCTCAAGAAATTCTCCTGTCTCTACGTAGTGATCTAGACCTGATTGAAATTCATCTTTATAGTAATCTAACCTAGCATCATTAATATCAAACACACTAAGTTCTGTATTTACTCGACCAATAAGATTCTCTAAAGCATCAGACTGCAACTTACTTACTAGAGAATATTTAAACTCTTTGAAAGGAGACTCTGGATCTCCGTACGCAAAGCGAGACCCGTAACCATCAAAGTTTTCTTGTAATAATCTACCGTCTTTAAGGATAGTTCCTGATGAAATCTTTGAATTAAATTTAATATCATCAGCATCTACTGAAAAAACTTTCATCAAGCTGTTTCTTCTAGATATTAATTTTTCTACTAATAACTCCGCTACCTCTTTAGGAAGGTAGGATTTTTCAACAATCTCTTCAAAGTCAGATCTTTTAAAAAGTTTAATCTTTTCTAGAATCCACTTTGCGTCATCAATAGTTGTATTCATATCAGCAAGAGTAAAATGACTTAGCTCAATTGCCTCTTGTTCTATACGCCCAGCTTTCCAGCTAAGTGTATTAATACTTTCGTCTACATTTAATAATGCATATGGAACGGCCAGTGACCTTAATGTTCTAGACTTTAGAGTTTTTGGAGGGACACCAAAGGCAAGATTGTAGTGATCATTATAAGTAGGAAGCATAACCATTACATCTTGTAGATCAATTGAAAATTCACTATCTCCAATTAACCATCTAGAAGGTGCTCCAAACGTATTTTCAGGAATAACTCTGTCTAAGAAGTTTTGTTTTTCTTCTGTAGAATAGAATTTAACATTTACTTTCTTTTCATACTTCATCGAAGGAATAATGAAACCAAGCTTTCTAAGTAAGTTTCTTCTTAAGAAAAATGTATGTAGGTTTTTATCTACTGCTACAGTTAGTACATTTCCCGTAACTTCATCTAGGACACTAAACCTTAATGTTCCCGACTGTGATGCTATAACGCCTAAGAATGTAAGCGCATCAGTTGTAACAGGAAATTTATCAACTTCAGTATTTAATGAGAAATCGGACTTACTAGACCACACTGCACTTTGCTCAGGGTCGAGTTTAGATAAGTCTAAAGGATTTATGGAATCATTTTGAAGTTGCCACGCTGTTTCTGAACTAAGTTTACCAAGTTCAGGATGGATTAAATCATTACTTGGAATACGTGAACTATCCAGAGGTATTCTCTCAGTTCCCGCATATAAACTCACATTAATAACTATAAGAAAGGCCATTGCCTTCAGCAAATTTGACATCTTAAATAAACCCTTAAAAAAATTTAGTTGACACGTTATAACACATAGAGTCATTCACTCGTAGGTAGTATGTAAAATTTAGTGAGGTGTTGAGATTATAAGGTATTGAAAATGCAGGGCCAGAAGGCCCTACAGATTGGTTTATTTATTAAAGGTCGATTCCGAATACTTCTGGAAGTAATCTGTTTTCTAGGTTGTCACCAGTAGTTCCAAGCTTAGCTGCAATATCTTCGATAAGAACTTCTCTTACTTCAGGATTGTTAGCTGCTTCGTTAAATTGTACGAAACTTGCTCCAGTTACTTTTTCGATGTCATTAGCAAGTGCAAGCTCATCTTCTTGTGTAAGCTTTTGACCATTTGCTCTGTTAACCATTTTTTCAACTTTACTTCCAAGAGTTACAAGAGAAAGAGAAGTTTTCATATCAATTGAGTAAGCAAAAGATACATCAGCTGCTTTCTTAAAGAACTCTTGTCCTTCTTTATCAGATGCCATTAGAGATACGTCAGTAGTTTCTTCAGTATCTTCATATAGGTAACCTGAATCAAATCCACGGTAGTAATCTTCTCCCCATACATCTGTATATTCGTAATCAACGATTTCGTAATCATCACCATAACCATCACCAATTAGACCATTATAGAATTCGTGATCACTTTCGATATCTCTAAACTCATCAGCAAGGTTGTAATTTGACGAGTAATAATCATAATAAGTAATTGATCTAATGTACTGTAGAGAAACAGAAACATACTCATCATATTCAGCATCATAAATAACGAAGAAATCTTCACTATCCCAATCAGATCTAACTGTATCCCACTCATGCTTTACAAGTTCGTTATCTGAATATCCATCTACACTATTAAGTGCATTCACAAAACTTTGTGCTGAGATATATGGGCTATTTTTCGCACCGTAAGTAGATGAGCTTCCTCCTCCACCGTGACTTCCGCCACCGCCACCGCCACCGCAGCTAGCTAGAGCTGTAAGTGCAGTTAATGCTACTAATGACTTCTTTACTGATTGTAATAGTGTACGCTTCATTGTTTCTCCCTCTATTTTATAAAACTGCTTCGTCTAAACAAAGCAAAACCAATTTTTTTCGTTTAAGTCTTCTATCTAACTTGAGACAAAAAACATAAAAACAATTTCATTCATTGAAAAATTTTCACTTTGATTAGGGTATTGCATTTGGCATGCCAAGTTTTAGGAGAGAACTTGGTGCTTATCTGACACTTTTGATTGGTTTTAATGCCAGAAAGCACCATGCGGCGCAACATAAGAGGTGCTTAATTGCCCCTGATATTTAAAAGGAGTGGTCCTCCAACATGACGGAACTCGTCATCTGAGAGTTCAGAAATATCGTATCCACTTAAATGATACTCAATTAAGGTTTTAAAATAGTCACCAATCTGATGAACACTGTCGAGTCCAAATGATGTTGTGAAGTCTTTGATTTTTTCATCGAGGAGATCTTTATTAGAAATAATTGTCTTTGCGAAACTCTTTAGTTCTGAAACATTTAGACCAATCTTCCCTGACGCACCATCTAACACAACACCGTTAGCAAAGTTCATAAAAGTACTCAGTAAAAGTGCTTCAAAATCAATATCTGCAACACTGAAGTTGAGGTAATAGTCATCCATAATGTTTCCAGACTTCTCAAGCTCTTTAAAGGTATCATAAAAACCTTTAGCAAATGGAAGCAGTCCTATCATCATAGAGATATCGTTCTGGGCAGCTAATAGATTCTTGAAAGAGTTAATATTCTCTTTAGTGCTATCGACTTTATTTGTAATAAATGCCGGAGGCTCATTGAAGCTTTCCTCAAGGATGTTTCCAATTAGCTCGCCAAGAAAAGTGTCATTCTCCGCATTAAAGTCGCAAGAGGCCAAGGCCTTTTTAATCCTTTTTTGTTCAAAGAGAATCAGAGAATGACCAATATTAAATATTTCTACGAAATCAAAAGAATTAAATATTCCAAACTCATTAAATTTTTCAATCCCTTCATTTTTGATAAATTCCTGAGTATAGCTGAAACCAAGTTGTAGAGAACACAGGGTTTTCTTGCCAATTCTTGTCATTGCAAAAGCACCATCTTTAAGTGCATCTTCCATCGTCAGGCTAGAGTTTATTAGTCGAGTAAAGTTAAATTGAAGGTAGGCCAATCTCTCACTAGACTCTACCTTTGAAAGTTCTTCACTTAGGTCATCTACTTTATTCTTAAAAGCGATTAGAGCATTCTTATCTAAGCACTGATTCTTACTCTCTAGATCTATACTAGCGTTTAGAGTCTCTTTCTTATTAATAAATAAGTTGATATGTGAAAGACTTGGAAATGGATTACACAACTCAAGAGCATCATAGTAATCAACAAAGCCAAGATCATTTAATCTATGCTTTTTAAATCGGTACTCTTCTTCCTGCATACTAAGGAAGCCATCTGACACAACTTTAAAGATATACTGATAAGCTTTTTCAACACCATGCTCAGTATAGAGATCTTTAATAAATTGTCTCATCTCTGCTATATATGGGTAGTCTTCATCAAATTCAAATAGTAGTAAATTATCTTCAGTAAGAAAGTAATAATCATGATCAGGGTATTCAGGCTCTTCAACATCAAATGTCCAAAAGCTCATTTTACCTTTGAGAAAGAGTGCAAACTCAGTACTGTTTAGGAACTCACTCTTTATAGTGTCATCTGTACATTTTGAATAAACCTCTAACCAAAAAGAAAATGAATCAGGATCTAAGTCATCCTTCTTCCATAGATCTAAATCAAGAAAGACTTGTCGCTGCTTTGGGCTAAATTTCTCAAGAGCAGCCGCTACTGTTTCAGTAGGTAGAGACTTAATAGCAACATAGAGAGGCTGAACAGGGAGGTTAGAAAGGTCCTGCCCTTTTTCTATATAACTTTCAATTATATCCATAGATGTATAGGATTCTGCTTCATTTAATATATTTGTTATTAAGTTAGATCCACTCTTGCTCATTTAATCTCCAACATATTCATTTTAGGCGATTTATAGCAAATATTGACAACAATGGCCATGCGAAGATGGATTGTCTATCACATAGATCTCCCCTATAAATGTACCTCTAGACTTCCCCATGGAAAGAACTGATAAAGCTTATCCTTTATAATTCTTCCTTCATCACTTGGGACCTCAATCAGGCCTTTGCTAAATACAAGTTTTGAGAAGTCTCCTGAGTTATTTCCAGTAGATGGCTCAGCATATATAGTCCCTTCAACGACGCTTAGAGAAACAGGAATGAAGTGAGTGAAACTAGATCCTATCTCCCTATCTACTAAGGCCTTTACAGAATAGTTACTACTTCTCTTTGGGTTTAAGAATTTTTCTAATAGAGGAATAATATGTCTTCTAGTGTTAACTAGTGAGGAGACAGGATTTCCTGGTAGGCCAAAGACAATCTGTCCTTTTGATCCGGAGCCAAACCAGAGAGGCTTACCTGGCCTTTGCTTAACTTTATGAAAAAGCTCATTAACTCCTAATGTCTTTAAAGATCTTGGAATATAATCATACTTTCCCTTTGAAACTCCACCAGAGATAATAACTATTTTGTGATTCTCTAGAATGTTAGCGAGTCCACTTAGGACTTCTTTTTCATCATCATCTAAGTGAAAGAGTTTAATTTCACTCTTTGGAAAGAAGTTAAGTAACTCACTTCTAATAGCATAAGGGTTTGATCTATATATTTGATGGGTTTCAAGGCCCTCTCCAGGCTCAATGAGCTCATCTCCAGTACTCACAATAGCAATAGAGTTTAATTCAAAAACCTTAACTGAACTAAGACCAATAGAGCTTAGTAGTGAGATGATGGTGGAGTTAATAATAACTCCTTTAACTAATAAGAGATCTCCTACTTTATAATCTGATCCTTCTCTATGAATAAATTTATGAGCGGCAACAGGATAATCTTTGTCTTTAAGTTCAAATGTATCATTAACCTTATGAACTTCCTCATAAGGAATAACACAGTCACATCCACTAGGAACAGGGGCTCCGGTCATGACTTCTATACAACAGTCGCTATCTTTTAATTCAAGTTGTTCAAATCCTGCCCTAGCTATTGATTCACAACGGTAACTCTTACTGTCATTTTTTGAAGATATTGCAATTCCATCCATCATGCTTCTATTGAATGGTGGCTGATTTCTGGTGGCATAGATATCCTCTGCTAAGTAAAGCCCATTTGCACTCTCCAACTCAATATCTATGACTTTAATAAGGTTATCTGGAATATTTGAAGATTGAATAATGCGATGTGCCTCAGTGGCAGAGATCATGGTCACTCCGTTTGAATTACTGTTTTTGACAATATTACTTAATTAATTCTCACTTTCAAAGCCATACTATTAAAAATATCAATATAAACAATTGAAAACAGGTATGAAATAATAGTTAAATATGTGATTATTTAAAAATGAAACCTGACTTAGATCATATTTAATAAACTAATCTATGTTAGATTAAGATATATCCAGAACTAATAAGGATCTTAAGATGAAGACGCCAACAAAGTGTGAAAAGTGCCCATCAAATTCAAGTGGAATTTTCTGTGAGCTAAGTAGCCTTGAGCACGAAGATGTTGATAAACACAAAGTAATTAATAAGTATAAAAAAGGACAAACTCTTTTTGTTCAAGGAAACCATCCATTTGGAATATTCTGTATTTCTACAGGTAATATAAAAGTCACAAAAGTTGGTGCCGACGGAAAAGAGTCAATCGTAAGACTTTGTCACGGTGGAGATATTATTGGCCATAGATCTCTTTTCACAGAAGAGCATTACACGGCTACAGCGACAGCAATAGAAGACTCTGAAGTCTGCTTTATAGATAAGAATTTTATTTTAAAAATGATTAATGAAAAACCTTCTGTTTCACTAAGCATAATAAATAAGCTCTCAACAGATATGGGTAAGGCAGAGTCAAAGCTAAGCTCCCTTCATCAAAAAAATGTTAGAGAGAGATTAGCAGAGCTCCTATTAGTACTCTCTAGATCTCATGGGAAAGTACAAGCTGATGGAAGAACTAAAATTGACCTAAAGCTAACTAGAGAAGAAATGGCAACGATGATTGGTACTGCCAATGAAACGTTGATTAGATTCATCTCAGAATTTAAAGATGAAAAGCTCATCGAACAAGAAGGTAAGACTATTATAATTAACAATGAGGAAAAACTCACAGAGTGGGCCAACTTACCTTATTAGAAATTTATAAAAACATGACCCAGAACATATTCTTACTAAATTTTGTAGATTAGAGTTTCGTTATGAATAAACAGAATGAACTTTTGAAAATTCCAGAATCGCAAATCGATGTTATCCAAAACATGGTGCGCCCTTTAAAATATTCAAGCTCTTCAAACTTATTCTACGCTGGACAAATTCCAATAGTCGCCTACCTTCTTTTAGAGGGACTGATTCACTTCACTAAAAATGGAAAAGTTGTGAATACCTTCTCGAGAGGAAATGTAATAGGCCTTAAGGAGTTGATGAATAATCAACCAGTGGATGTTGATGCTCAAATCTTACCAGGAACGAAGGTTTGTTTTATCGATAGGAGTACAATTTTGGGTATTTTAGAGCAAAAAGTCCCTGATTCACTCAATGAAGTCATTAGTAAGTTAATCAGAATAGACTCCACCGTTCGGTAATTTGTAAGTACCTAAATTAACACTAGACTAAGCAATATTTATTTTACATTATCTTAATATATAAACTGTAAAATAATAAGTATTCCCTGGAGGAGACCTATGAAAAATGTCGTAATTTGTTGTTCACTAGAAGATGAAAATATTGAGCTTTTAAAAGAGCTTAAGGGTAATACTGCTATAGAAAATGCTACTTTACACTTCGTGCATATTTTCGAAATTCATGTTTACACTTCAGACTTCTCTCCATACATATTCCCTTCTGAAGAAAAGTATCCAGAGATTGAAGAGGCCTCTAAAAAAGTTATGAGAAGTGTTGCTGAATATGTGTGCACACCAGAGGAACTTAAGAAGTCTCAAGTTGAGTGCTACTTCGCCTATAGCCCAAAACAGAAAATCACAGAATACTTAATGGATGTTAAAGCTGACGTTGTGGTTGTAGCATCAAAACCAAAACATGGTATTGAAGGACTATTCTCAAGTTCATTCACTGAACACTTAGTTAAGTATTCTCCTTGTGATGTACATGTATTAAGACCGAAACTAGAAGAGTAGATGATAAAAGCTGCCCCTCAAAACTCTAATTTATCACCCCGAGGGTCACTTAATTGTGTTCATTGCAATGATGTAATCAAGTTCCCTGTCTACGACGGGGAAAAGGTTTTTTGCTGCAATGGATGTCAGACAGTACATCATGCGCTAGAAGCTGGTGGACTCCTAGAGTACTATAAAGTTAGAGACCGATTAGGTATTTCAGAAAACCTAACTCCACAACTAAAATCAAAAGAAGATTTTAGTTTTATGAATACACCTCAATTTAAAGAAGAATTTATAACGAGTTCAAACTCAAAGCTACACCTTAAGTTGTACGTAGAGGGAATACATTGTTTGGCGTGTATCTGGTTGCTAGAAAAACTCCCAAGTATCAATACCGAAATCTATAGTGCTAGGATAAACTTTAGTAACTCTATTCTTGATGTCACAATAACAGAAGATTGTGATCTAACGAAACTAGCAGAACAAATATCAGACTTAGGCTATAAACCACACGTTATAAAGAGTGATAGTGAGGCGCTAAAACTACAACAAACTGAAGAACATACAAAACTTATTAGAATAGGAGTAGCAGGGGCCTGTAGTGCAAATATAATGCTCTACTCTATTGCAATCTATGCTGGTGCGGGAGAGCAATTCTCATCTCTATTTGGCTGGGTCAGCTTCTTTCTCTGTCTTCCTGTATTGTTCTATAGCGCAATTCCTTTTTATCAAAATACTATCTCTGCAATTAAAACAAGAACTCTTAATATTGATATACCTATCTCTTTTGCCATAATAATTGGCTCACTCTTTGGTTTCTATAACTTGTTCTCAGGCAGTAAACACTACTACTTTGACTCTCTAGCAGTACTTGTCTTTCTACTCCTAACTTCAAGACTACTTGTACAAAAGTCTATACAGAAAGGACTAAATTCTGACGGCCTAGCTAGCCTATTTGAGCAAAGCTCAATTAAGAGATGGAATGAGCAAACATTACAATACGACTCTATTCATACAAAGTTTATACAAGTTGGAGATAAGCTCTTAGTTGAGAGTAAGAAAACAATTCCATCTGATGGAGTCATCTTAAGTGAGCAGGCCTATCTAAATAATTCATTAATAACAGGAGAAAGTCGACCAGTGAAAGCAAAGAAGGATGATACTATCTTTGCTGGAGCCGTGAACTTAGGTGAAGACCTTGAACTTAAGGTAAACAAGCTTTTTATTGATAGTACACTTGGAAAAATTATCTCCGAAGTTGAAAATAACTCTAGTTCTAAGCAAAGAATACAGTCGATTACAGATAAAATAAGTAGATACTTTATAGGAGTAGTATTTTCTGTTTCTATACTTTCATTTATCTACTTTCTTTACGCATTTGGATTAGATGTAGCAATTGAGAGAACTCTGGCAATAATCATTGTCTCATGTCCATGCGCGCTTGGGCTAGCTGCTCCACTTGCTATTGCAAGAGCAATGAATAAGGCTAGACAAAATGGAATTATAATTAAAAATGACTCCAGCCTAGAAGATATCGCCCGAATAAATAATATTTTCTTTGATAAAACAGGCACACTAACAGATGGAAACTTTAGTGTTGTAAAAGTTAGTGAAAAAGACAAACTTAATGAATATAGAGATATCATCTACTCTCTTGAGTCCTCATCTAACCACCCTATTGCTAGGGCCATCCAAGACTGGTGCACGCAAGCAAACAATATAGAGCTCAAAGAACACAAAGAAATTCCCGCTCTAGGCGTAACAGCAAAGAAGGACGAAGTTACATACTCACTCTACAAAAGTAAGAACTTAAATGAGTCCTTCACAGCAGTTGACTTTCTTAAAGAGAAAGAAGTTATTGGAACATTCTTTCTCACAGACCAACTAAAGAAGAACTCAAAAGAGCTTATAAGCTTTCTAAAAGAGACAAACTTTAATACACATATTGTCTCTGGAGATAACGACAATGCCGTTGGAGAAGTTGCTCAAGAGCTGAATATAGATAAGAGTAACTTATGTGCAAACCAGACTCCTGAGTCAAAGGCACAGCTAATTAGTAGCTATAAGCAGAGTATTATGGTTGGAGATGGCGCAAATGATGCAATAGCGATGAAGAAATCCACTGTATCTATAGCTGTATCAGGGGCCATGGATATTGGACTACGGGCCAGTGATATTTATTTGACAAAAGCTCCTCTTAAAAACATGATTTATCTCATAAAACTTTCAAAGTTAACCAATACTTCTATCAAGCTTAATCTAGTAATATCGCTAATATACAACTTGATAGGTGTTACACTCTCCCTATATGGATATATTACTCCACTTGGGGCGGCCGTCTTGATGCCACTGAGTTCGCTTAGTGTTGTAGTTGCTACTTTGTTAAAGATTAAGGGAAATAGCCAGTGAATATACTTTACATCCTTGTTCCTCTAGCCCTCTTACTTGGAATCTTCTTTGTAGCTGCATTTATTTGGGCAACTAAGAAGGGACAATTTGATGATTTGGATACACCGGCGGCAAGAATAGTTTTAGATGATGAAATATGCATAAGTAGAAATAAGAAAGAAAGAAAGGAAGGAAAATGAACGAAGTTAAGATGGAGAAATTCACATACGATGAAAATCTCCCTAAGCTCTTTGTTTTTGCAACGCTAATCTGGGGATTTGTTGCATTACTACTTGGAGTTACAGTTGCATTTCAACTGGCAAGCTGGAAAGTAAACATGGGAATGGAATGGACTACATTTGGTCGTCTGCGTCCACTTCATACAAATGCTGCGATTTTTGCATTTGTAGGAAACGCTATGTTTGCAGGTATTTACTACTCTACTCAAAGGCTTGTGAAAGCAAGGCTCTTTAGTGACTTTCTAGGAAAGATTCACTTTTGGGGATGGCAGCTAATTATTGTTGCGGCCGCAATCACGCTTCCACTAGGAATTTCTCAAGCTAAAGAATACGCAGAATTAGAGTGGCCTATTGATATAGCAATCGCTGTAGTATGGATCATTTTTGCTGTTAACTTCTTTGGAACTTTAGCCAAGAGAAGAGAAAAACATATCTACGTTTCGATCTGGTTTTATATTGCAACAATTATCACGGTAGCACTTCTACACGTTGTAAACGCAATATCTCTTCCAGTAGACTTAATGAAGTCTTACCCAGTTTATGCTGGAGTTCAAGATGCTCTCGTTCAGTGGTGGTACGGTCATAATGCTGTCGCCTTCTTTTTAACAACACCATTTCTTGGATTAATGTATTACTTTATTCCTAAAGCAGTAAATAGACCTGTTTATTCTTATAGACTTTCTATTATTCACTTTTGGTCTCTAGTCTTTATCTACATCTGGGCCGGACCTCACCACCTATTAAATACTGCAGTTCCAGACTGGGTACAAACAACAGGTATGGTATTTTCAATTATGCTTTGGATGCCAAGCTGGGGTGGAATGATTAACGGTCTGCTTACGCTTAGAGGTGCTTGGGATAAAGTAAGAACAGATCCTGTTCTTAAGTTTTTAGCAACATCAGTAACATTCTATGGTATGGCCACATTTGAAGGACCACTTCTAGCAATAAAGTCAGTTAGTGCTATGGCCCATTATACAGACTGGATCGTTGGTCACGTTCACTCTGGAACTATTGGTTGGAACTATATGATGATCTCAGGGATCCTCTACTACTTAGTTCCAAAAATGTATGAAACAAAACTTCATTCTGTAAAACTAGCAAACACTCAGTTCTGGCTAGCAACAATTGGACTTCTTCTTTACATGATGTCTATGTGGACAGCAGGGATTACACAATCTCTTATGTGGAGTGCAATCGATGAGACTGGAAAATTAGTTTATCCAAATTTCATTGAAACAGTTGTAAGAATTGTTCCTATGTACTGGGTAAGAGCAATTGGTGGAGTTCTAGTTCTTACTGGATTCGTACTGATGATATACAACCTTATTATGACTATCAAGAAGTCAAAAGGTATTCAAGAACTAGAATATATGGCCCCTCCTGCAGATCACTCTCATGAGGAAGCTAATGCTACTAAGCATAGAAAGCTAGAAGGTATGACTACAGTATTTTCTATCCTTACATTCTTAGCCGTTCTTGTTGGTGGTGTTGTTGAGATCGTGCCTTCATTGGTAAGTGATAAATTTGTAGAGAGAGACGCTGAAATAAAGCCTTACTCTCCACTTGAACTTATAGGACGTGATATCTTCATTAAAGAAGGTTGTTATACATGTCACTCACAACAAGTACGTCCAATGGCCGATGAAATACTAAGATATGGACCGGCATCGAGAGCTTCTGAGTCAGTTTATGATAGACCATTTCAATGGGGATCAAGAAGGATTGGACCAGACATCGCAAGAGTTGGTGGAAAATATAATGATATGTGGCACTACCGTCATATGTTAAATCCAAGAGAAGTAACTCCTAAGTCGATTATGCCTATCTACCCATGGCTCTTTAAGAAGAAGTACAACTTAAAGTCTCTTCCTAAGAAGTTAAAAGTAATGAAGGCCCTAGGTGTTCCATACTCAGAAGAAGAAATTGCTTCTTCAATCAATGATGCTGGCAAGCAGGCGTTCGAAATAACTAAAGGCCTAAGTGCCGATGGTGTAGCAATGAAAATGCAATCAATGGAAATTATTCCGCTTATTGCTTACTTACAACGTCTAGGAGTAGATGGCGCTAGAAGCCTTAGACTTCAAAAAGAAAAAGCAGAGAACGAGGAGAATAATGATGATTAAGGATTTGATCATGAGCTCTAACTACTCACTCCTTCAAAGTATCGTCACAATATCTTTTGTGGCGCTATTTGTGGGAATGCTAATTTGGATTAATAGAAAAGGTTCTGACAGCTATTACAAAAAAGCTCAGAACCTTGCTCTTGAGGAAGGAGTAAAAAATGGAAAAAAATAATAATAAAGAAGAAGGACTAGATTTACTAGAAGGTGAAAAGGATATCCTACTAGATCATAACTATGACGGTATCCAGGAGTTAAATCACCCTCTTCCAAGTTGGTGGATGAAGAGTTGGGCAGCCTCAATGGTTTTTGCAGTGGCGTACGTAATGTTCTATCACTTCGCAGGTGGACCTACATCTTCAGAAGAGCTTGCTAGAGATATGGTAAAGATCAATGAACTTAAAGCAATTGCTGCTGCAGACGTTTCTAACTTCGATATTGCTCACTACAACGAGTGGAAAGCCAAAAATGATGCAACAGCACTTGGCAATGAAGTGTATGAAACAAACTGTCTAAGTTGCCATGCCGAAGGCGGTGGTGGTGACATTGGTCCAAACCTAACAGATGGGCATTGGATTCATTTAAAGAATAGATCTCCTGAAGAATTATTTCCATTTATTAGAGATGGATTTGAAGATAAAGGGATGCCAGCTTGGGGAGAACTCTTAAGTAAAGAAGAGATCTACGCGGCAATCAATCACATTATTGAATTAAAGGGAACTACTCCACCAAAAGCAAAAGAGCCACAGGGTGAAGAAGTAGAGCAAATATAAAAAAGGTAGAGTCATGGGGAATAAAAACCCAAACGAATTACATGAAGAAAGGATAGCAACAACAGATGAGGGTGGACATAGAGTCTACCTCTATCCTGAAGATGTGAAAGGAAAATGGAGAACAAGAAGGACATGGGTCTATAATACGCTTATCCTTCTCTACCTTTTCCTTCCATGGATTAACGTCGGTGGAAAACAATCTATTCTCTTAGATATTCCAAAGAGAGAATTTACTTTCTTTGGCGTGACTCTCCTAGGCCATAACGCTCCTATTCTCATTTTTGTCCTATTAGGTTTTGTTTTTCTCATTGGATTTATCACAAGTATTTGGGGAAGAGTCTGGTGTGGTTGGGCCTGCCCTCAAACTGTCTTTATAGACGCAATCTTTAATAAGATAGAAGTACTTGTCGAAGGGAATGCTAGAAAGAGAAAAAAGCTTGATGAATCACCACTAGACCTTCAAAAGTTTTTGAAGAAAACATTAAAGTGGTCACTATTCATC